>JBJONJ010000124.1:0-3557 GCA_046051905.1 Verrucomicrobiota bacterium | reverse complement strand
TCGTGGTCTCCGCCATCAACGGCCTCAACCCAAGCTCGTTCAATGTCGGCGATACCTGGAAAATCATCGACTGGGCCAGCATCGTCCCCACCGGCACCTTCACTGGACTGACGGGCAGCTTCGTCAATAACGCGACCTACCTGCCTGATCTCAGTGGTATCGGCCGCATGTGGGACATCTCCGGTCTCTACACGAACGGAACCATCATCGTGGCTGTGCCGGAGCCCTCCAAACTGGTCTTGCTGATGCTCGGCCTGCTCGGGTTGGGCATGCGCCGCCGCCGTCGGAGTGAGTAAGAAATTCAGGCTGCTAAAGCCTCAAAATGAACCTTCATTCAGGGTGTCTGTCAGACTCACCATGTAAATACATGATAAATGCCTTGCGATTTTTTTGACGGTTCACTACGCTCGCAATAATTCAGGAAAATCTTCCCCTTTCTCCGCTTATGAAACTCTCTTTTCTTCGTCGCTTCATCGGTCGCAAACAAGGGTTGGCGCTGGTGATCGTTATCTCGGCGCTGGCTCTGATCTCGATCCTGATCGTGGCTATCTTCTCCCTTACTCGAAGGGAGTTTAAAGCCACCCAAGGTTACGTCTCAGGAAAAACGGCCAAACAGCTCGCGGATGTGGCGGTGGCGATCGTCGAATCCCAGATTCAGAAAGGGCAGGCGCAAACTACTCAAGGCACTTTCCACGCTACTCAGCCCGGCATGGTGCGCGTTTACAATGCCAACGGAGGTTTTGCCGCTGCTTACAAGCTCTACTCCAGCACCCAGATGAGCGTGGTGGGCGGTCAGGAGTCCGCTTTGTACACAGCCGCCCATGTGGCGCCCTCCGACTGGAACAACCAGCCGGATCGTTTTGTGGACTTGAATGAGCCTGTCATTCGTCCTGGGCGAATCAATGCCGCCGCGGACGCCAGCGCAGGTTATACCATCTATTATCCGATCATCGATCCACGCGCCGCGTTTAACTTCAATGGCGACCAAAACATCGGCCCATCCGGCGGGACCGGAACATCCCAAGTGGAGGGCTTCACCTACGGTCAGTCCACGGGATTGCTCAGTTCCGGCAACCAGACCTACAACACCGCCGTCACACCCGATTCGGCGGGCGGTGATTCCACCAAGCTGCGTCTACCGATGCCTGTCGAGTGGATGTATGTGCTGCAGGATGGCACCTTGGGATTTTTGGATGATTCGAATACTTTTGTGAGTTCCAATCCCGCGTCAGAGCCCTCGGTGACAAACCCGATTGTGGGTCGCGTCGCTTTTTGGACCGATGATGAGTCTTGCAAGATCAACATCAACACGGCTGGCGAGCCCACCTACATCAACTCACCCTTTTTCTACCATGAACGAGACGCCAGGTGGGCGCACTTCCCGGGCACGACAGGTGAATATCAGCGCTACCCAGGGCATCCAGCGACGGTCGCTCTCAGCAGCGTGTTTGCGCCGAACTACATCTTGGACCCCTATTTTCCAAATCGGGATCGAGGCGGGCTCAGCCAGCAACAGATCGTCGAGCTGAAACATAAAATCTATGACTTGGTCCCCAAAATCGCCCGAGGCGGCTCTGAGGCAGGTACGCGCCCATTCGTTCGTGATGATTTCTCCGACGAGGAGAATGAGGGGGCCGCGGCTACCCGCATTGACCTGACCACATCTCTCAAAGAGCGCCTGCTGGCGAGTGTGGATGAGCTGCTCTTTCACGACAGCAACTACGACGCCAAATCAGGCCGTGCCCCCGCCCGTTTTGCCATGCCCGGCAATCCTGACCGCTTCCTTTTCGACAATAACACTCTGGAGCGTTCCCGTGCGTTCCTCACGGCGCACAGCCGCTCCCCGGACTTCACTCTTCATGGACTCCCCCGTGTTTGCATGTGGCCCGTGGCCGATGAATCCCTCGGCGGTAGCAGCAACAACCCCTATCGCACGACCTTTGACAACATGATCGCCCTCTGCGGGACGATTCGGGGTTCTTCCAGCAGCGGTGGATCGGACCGCACCTACTTCTTCCGCCGCGCACAGTCCTACTCCTCCACCTTTGACCTGAGTGGTTCCCAGACCCTGCAGCGAAATGAGCAATTGCTGGATTACCTGGTGGATCAGATGTCCCAGCTCACTTGGCCGGCCACCTCCACGCTGAGTGGATCAGGAGCTTCGTTTGCCCAAAAGTATGGCAATGACAACGTCAACCAGCTTGCGATCCAGTTCTTCGACTATATTCGCAGCACAAATCTGTATGACGGCATGCTTGCGCGCAAAAACGATGCTTGGAACAGCCGCAACAGCAATACGCGGCAGCGTTACTTCGATCGGGATAGCACACGAGCGCAAAACTATACGTATACGGCACAACGCATAACCGAGCCGCCGGACACCATCAACAATGTCTCACAGGAGCAAGGGGCCGGGTATCGCCGTGCGAATGCAACCGGTGGCGTGCTTCCCGGGCACGGACAGGTGTCTCCTGCGCTCTGGAATAAAGGTGGACGCACTTACAAAGGCTTCGGCCGTATGTTCACCATCTCCGAAATCGGCTTTCATTTCATTTGTACCGCAGATGGCAAGCCCGACTCTCAATCCTTGACCACTTTCAGCCCTCCTACGGAGGCTGGACGCGGGGGCGGCACCGCCCCTCGGTACTTTCCGACAGACGATTTCGTTGGCGGAGGCTATCGAGTCCTTCCCAATGCAAATGCCTATCCAAACATGCGCGTGGATGGAGGGGACGCACGCTGGTATTCCAATTTCCCGCCGATCCTGCCAGGTTCTGAGCAACAGATGATGGAGTTCTATGGCTGTGAAGCCATTGAAGGCTCCGATAATCACCCTTCACGCCATCCAGGCTTCAATCCCGAAAACTGGAACTACAGCCTAGCGGCAAACACTCCTTTGCAAGTCGATCAGAAGCGTATCCAAGTCGCTCTCATCTTCGAGGCATTTTGCCCCAGTCAAGGCTGGACCAGCTTTTATCCAGAGTTCACCATCGTTCTCGATGGCGACACCGTTGCGCAATGCAAGTTGCAGGGGCAGAGCCTTTTTAACACCACCGGTGATGTTCCGATCAAATCCAATGGCAACATCTACGATGCTTTTGGTTCCTACCCCGTTGGCGGGCACGCCGGCCCGACGGCTCTTGCATCGGGTCGTCGCACGCGCTCTATTCAACAGGGCGGGGGACAGGTGTTGATGTCTGTGGATGACGGTTACGACAACAACAATACATCAGGTCATGAAGCATTGAACAACTTTGCCTTAGTCAGCGATTTTATCACGGTGAACCGGGATAGTCCCATGCAGTTTACTTTCCCAAATGAAGATTTGGAGATCAAAATTTATGACACCCACATGTGGGAAAACGCGACTCCCGTGCAGATTATCAAGGTGAACTTCGGCCAGATGGGGTTGGACCCTACCATTCCCATGCCTCACCTTGTCGGCTCGACAAACCCGCTGCCCGATGGAAGGCAGGGGGGCAAATACGCTGGTGGCCGCCTCGATTCGACTCCTTCGGGGGTAGCCACAGGCCAGCACTTTACCATTACAGACTCCA
>JBJONJ010000123.1:0-9004 GCA_046051905.1 Verrucomicrobiota bacterium | reverse complement strand
ACACCAAGATCGACGAAACCTTTGTGCCGATGGCCAAGGCTCCCGCACCGCCCACGAATGAGAAGGACTGGCAGCAGGTGAAGGATGGCTGGTTGAAGTCGCTGAGTGAAAAAACCTTTCGCGGCTGGCCGCAGGATGCAGGCGGCGTGAATGCGGTGCAGGAGGGCAGCATGGTGCGGGATGGCATCGAGATGTCCGCCTTCGACTTCGAGCCGCAGTCCGGCTACCGCCTGCGCATCTTCATCACGCCTCGCGATGGGTTGCGCCCGGAGGATCTGGAGCTCGTGGCGCTGAATGTGCTCGATGAGGAAGGCTGGGACGCGTTCTGCGCCACCTACCACAAGCGCTTTGGCAAGCTCATGGAGGCCTTCCCCGGCCTGCCGGATGATGAGAAGGCCTTCGAGCAGGAGAAGCAGATGTTCACCTCCTTCAAATGGGGCATGGCCTATGTGTGCCCGCGTGGCATCGGCCCCACCGCCTGGAGCGGCAGTGAAAAAGCGCAGACACAACGGCTGCGCCGCTTCTACCTCCTCGGGCAAACTGTGGATGGCATGCGTGTGTGGGACATTCATCGCGCCGTGGAGACGATCCGCGGCATCGGCGGCCTCAAAGAAACCCCGCTGTGGATTCAAGCCCACCGCGACATGGCCGCCGACGCCGTCTATGCCAGCCTCTTCACCGATGGCATCAAGCGCCTCGACCTCCACGACCTGCCCACGACTCACAACGGCACCGTGGAAGGTGATCCCAAACAGACCGGCCCCGCCTTGCTCAACGTGCTCAAAACCCTCGACCTGCCCCAAGCTGTCGCCGCCGCCGCGTCCCGCTCCCGCATTGTCATCTATACGAACGACAGAGCCGCTTGGGAATGGCCCTCTACTCTCCTCAAGAATCTCGGTCAGGAAAAACAACTTCAGCTTCGCGCCCCCGTTCTATCCGCTCCCTCCAGCGAAGCGCCACCCAAGGGGCCGAAGGGCTGAGCAAAGGGACTGGCTAGGCGTGAACTGGAGCATCTATGGACTTAGTCGCTCCGCTCTCCCTTCCCTGCGCAAGTTCCAAGCCCTCATTGCCTCCGTTTTCGTGGCGAAACCTGAAATCGTGATGGCGAAGCAGCGTATGGTAAGGATGTTCTTCCGCGTGCTTCCCAGCCTGTTTGCCCTTGCCGCATCCTCCTTCGCCGGCGAATTTCGGGTGGGGGCGGCGAGACTGGACATCACACCGAAAGATGGCACGCCACTGGGCGGTTACTACAAGTTCCGAGGCTCGGCAGGCGTCCTAGATCCGCTCCACGCGAAGGCAATCGTGATGGAGAAGGACGGCACGCATGCCGCCATCATCGTTTTGGACCTATCGGGCACCGTGCGGCCCATCGTGGAGGCGGCGCGGAAGCTGGTGCAGCAGCAGTGTGGCATCGAAGGAGATCATGTGCTGATCTCCGGCACGCACACGCACACCGGGCCGCAGCAGCCGCGCGGCTCGATGATGGATGACATCACAAAGGTGAACTCGCCCGCCGGAGTGAGCTACACGAGCCAGTTGCCCGTTTGGATCGCCGAATCGGTGAAGCAGGCCAAGGCGAACCTGAGGCCGGTGAAGGCCAGCGTGACCATCGGCCGGGCGGAGGGCATCAGCTTCAACCGCCGCATCCTGCGCGAAGGTCAGCAGGAGGCCATCTGGCAGCCGCAGAAGCTCACGCCGCAGGATCGCCCGGCGGGTCCGGTGGATCCGGAAGTGGGCGTGCTGGTGTTTGAGGCCGCGGACAAGCCGGTGGCCTCGTTGCTGAACTTTGCCATGCATCCCACCTCCGTCGGCGGCGGCGTGAAGATCTCCGCAGACTATCCCGGCGTGTTCACGCAGCTGGTGAGCGAGCGTCACGGCGCGGACATGATCTCCATCTTTGCCAACGGCACCTGCGGGAACATCAACCACACGGATTACCTCACCGGTAAACGCCGCAGCACGCTGGAGCTTGGCACGGCGTTAGCGGATGCGGTGGATGCCGCATGGCCGCAGTTGAAACCCACAGAGGCCTTCGCCCCGCGCGTCCGCTCCGAGCAGGTCACTCTGAAGCGTCGCAGCTTCACCGAGGCACAGATCGCCAAGGCCAAGGACATGGCGGCAAGCATGCTGACGAAGAATTTTGGCACGGTGCCAATGGCGGAGACGGTGTGCATCCTCGAGACGCTGGACAAAAAAGACCGGCCGCTGCTGGCCGAGGTGCAGGTCCTCACCCTCAGCGACGACGTGGCCGTCGTGGCGCTGCCCGGCGAGATCTTTGTCGAGCTGGGCCTGGCGCTGAAGAAGGCCTCGCCCTTCAAGCACACCTTCATCGCGGAGCTTTCTAACGGCAGCATCGGCTACATCCCGAACCAGGAGGCCTATCCGCAGGGCAATTACGAGATCGTGAGCGCCCGCTGTGAGGCCGGCAGCGGCGAAAAACTAGTCGAGATCGCTTTGAAACTGCTCGGCGATGCCAAGAAGGCTCACTGAAGCGCTTTTCGCAGCAGATTGGCCGTGATGCGCTGAACGCGTTTGTCCGTGCCGTGAGGTCGCGAGTAGTGGCTCCACACGGGCATGTGGCCGGGCGGCTTGCTCATGCCCTGCGCCCACCAGATGGTGGAGGCGTTGAAAATGAAATTACCCTTCGGGCCGTCGAAAACAACGGCCTGCCATTGCTGGGGATTGCGCCCGCCTTGGAAGGCGGTGCCAGCAGCGAGGATTTCGAGACCGGGGAGATCCTTCGGAGGATCCCCATGGTATTCCCAGCCGATCATGCCGGGGATCGAATCGCCTGCCTTCATGCCCGTGCCCTCGAAAACCCAGTGCTCGTGTTTCACGCAGGTCCAGTCGCCACCGCCGTTCACTGGATCGATGTTTCGCACGCCCATCAGATAACCTTCATCGGGCCCGCGATGCGGATAGGGGCCATGATCCTTCTCGCGATCCACGGCATACTTGTAGTCGCCCCCATACGGCCCGCCGCGGAAGATGCGGCGATTGGGAACGCCGCCGGCATTCGGCGAGAAGGGTGTGACCCAGCAAACGGAGTTTCCGGAGAGGAAAAGCAGATTCACGCCCTCATCCCGCATCTTTGCCACACTGTCGTGCTGGCGGATGTCCCAATACTCATCGTGCCCCACGCTGATGAAGGCCTTGCACTTCAAGCCTCGCTCCGGCGTGATCATGTCCGCGTTTGAGCAGTAGCTCACATCGTATCCCTGCTCCTCCAGCCAGTAGGCGAGCGGGAACTCGAAGCATAACCACTCTCCGCTGCCCACAGACTGCGGATTCTCGTAGATCTGCGCATACTTCGCGTAGGGCCGGTCAAAGCTGACATCGCTCCACGGTCCCTGATTGCCCTTCGGATCGGTGTAGAGGGAGTAATCATCCGGCCATTTGTTGTAGGCCTGCCAGGTGTTGTCGCTGCATTGCAGAAGGATGTCCGCCTTCCGATCATCGGTGACGATGAAGACGACGTAGCTCTGCCAATAAGGCTCGTCGGGCGAGGAAGGCAGCGTGGTGAGCCGGCCCAAATAGACGCCGCTGAGCCAATCCGGCGAAATCGTGATCGAGGTGCATTTTTCCCACTGGCACTCGCGGAGGCGCCTCTCACCCACGCCCGGGGTCGGTTGTTCCCTGCCATCAAAAGGCCCCAGCTCGGCTACTTGGCGTGCTCCACGACCGCCATAAAAGCCGGTGCGGAAGATCTCCATCTTGAACTGCGCCGACGGTTTGGTGCTCACGAAGACATCCAGCACCTCACCGGCCTTCACCGACTGCCTCGAGCAGTAGCCTTCGATCACTGGCGAACGGTAACCGCTGCCATCGAGCCTCATCCGCGTGAGCTGCCAGTCGGCAGAGCCTTCGCGAGCGTTTTCTTGTTGAATCCGGTTCATGCGAAGAAGGTAAGCACCACGCAGGGCACTCCTTTCTTCGGATGATGAAGAGCGGCACCTTACCGATTGGTCTCCTGATTCACAGGAATGGCGACACCGCTGGGCTTGTTCTTGAGCTCATTCTTGCTGTCAGCCTTCTTTTTGGCGTCTTCGACCTTCACGACGGAAGGAGCCGCCTGGGGAGGAATCGGTGCCGCACTGTCAAAACCATTCAAGAACACCGCCACCAAAGCGATGACGGCCGCGGCGGCTGCGAAGCCCCATTTGGGATTCAGGAAGGCTTCGAACTTGTCGCCCAGCATTTGGAGGAACCGCTCAAAGCCAGCCTGGCGCTGGGCGGCCTCCCGCTGACGTCGGTGAAATTCACGGAGAAACTCCTCAGTGAAAACCTCTCCGGGTGTTTCGTAGCGCTTCAGGCGCATCAGCTTGCGAATGGCTTCGGACTCGTCGTCTTGCATGGCGTGGGTGTCGTGGGTGTTCGCGGGAAAACGGGTTATTTCACAAAATCGTCGAGATAAGACTGCAACTGTCGATGGGCATAAAACAAGCGGGATCTCACGGTGCCTTCAGAGACGCCAAGGATCTTGCTGATTTCGGCATGCTGCAGCCCCTGGATGTCATAAAGGGTTACCACCGTGCGGTGATCCTCAGACAGCTTCATCATGGCCTCGTTCAGTCTTTTTTGCAGCTCGTGGATGTTTACCTCGCGGCCCACACCGGTCTTGGCAGTGGTCACGGCGATGAAGTCTGGATCGTTCTCAATGCCCGTATCTACATCGTCAAGACTCACCTTCATGTGCCGTCCGCGCTTCTTAATGTGATTCAGTGTCATGTTGACGGCGATCGAGTAAATCCACGTGTAGAAGGAGGACTTCCCCAAAAACCGGTTCAGCGAGCGATAAGCCTTGGCAAAAACCTCTTGCAGCAGATCCGCCGTGTCCTCGCGATTGGAGGTCATGTTGTAAACCATGCCATAGAGCTTCGGCATGTATTTGCGGACGAGGTCGTCAAAGGCCCGCATGTCGCCATTTTGGGCGCGGGCGACCAGATCACGGTCCTCGGCGGCGCTGCTACCCAGGGCCGATTCGGACGGGGTGACTGGCAAGGCGGCGGCAGAGGCGCTGAGGCGGGGGTCTTCCATGAGGTGAACGAAGCAAAACAGGTTTACGCCTAGGCGACAAGGTTTTCTTGCCAGCAGGAGCTAGGGCGGGCTCTTAACGGACCTGCCACAGATGGTCGATGCAAATTTGGGACCAACTTTCCAACCGGTCGCGGTGGGCGTGGAGATCCTCAAGTGTCTCAAAGCGCAGGTCCTGAATCGCATCCTCGTTGGATTTCACATCGTCGCTGGAGAGCTCGAACAGATGCACTACACCGAGGTGTACGCTGCCAACCTCCGTTGAGTCGTCGTTAATGAGGCCGATCACGCGCTGCGTGTGCGTGCCGCCAATGACGAGTTCCTCGGCCATCTCGCGCTCGACGCCGTTGTAGTACATGGTCTCGCCGAGACTGTCCTGCGCCGCGTCGATGGGATTGATGTGTCCGCCGATGCCGATGGAGCGCTTGGCGACGAGGCGTTTTTCGCCGGAACTGCCGCCGCGCGTGTAGGACAGAAAGCGGCCCGCATGATGAAATACGGCATACGGGATGAGCTGCTTGTGCGAGGGATCGATCTCTGCCGCAGGGCGCTCCATGAAATGGTTCGCTCCAACAGCCAGCATAGCGTGCAGATAACGCTCCGCGTCCGGCTGGAAACCCTGGAAGCTGCCGAGTTGATCCAGAAGGGCGCGGGTGATGACAAGAACATGTTCCATGGTGAAAGTTCGAGCATGAAGCGGCCCCATGGAGGCGCAACTGTTTCAATCCAAAAGCCAGACCGAGCCGCAAGCTCCCGCCTCGATGGTTTCGCCCGCCTCCAGCCGCAGCAAGGCATCTGCACGGGCTAGCGCATGCAGCGCATGGCTCTGCTGCATGCCACTGGACTCAAAGCGCCCCTTCACCAGCCTGCCACGGATATAGTGCGGACGGTCACCATCATGGCACATCCTTTCAGCGAGAGGCAATGATAGCATCAGCGGCTCGACTTCAGCCTCCGAAGCCCCCATCAGCCGCAGCAGGGCCGGTCTCACGAAGAGCCAAAAGGTCACGAAAGATGAGACGGGATTCCCCGGCAGTCCGAAGACATGGGCTCGGGGCCCTTTGGCAAAGAGAAAGGGCTTCCCGGGCTTCACCTTCACCCGCCAAAGGTCTGGCTCGATGCCGAGCTTTTTGAGCGCGGGCTTTACCTGATCGTGGTCGCCCACCGAGACACCTCCGCTGAGGATGACGGCGTCGTGCGAGGTGGTCAAACGATCGAGGCATCGCGTGGTTACTTCCAGATCATCGGTACAGTGCTCGGTTGTGACGTCAGCGATGCCAAGTCGCTGGAGCAGGGCCACCAGCATGGTGGCATTCGAGTTATAAATCTGTCCCGCGGCCAGTGGACCACCGCCAGGAGGCACCAACTCATCTCCCGTGCTTAATACGGCGACGCGAGGCTTGGGCACCGTTTCAACCTTCGTAAGCCCCTGCGAAGCCAAAAGCCCCAAACGAGCCGGTGTGAGCCGTTCGCCACGTCGCAGGATGATCTGGCCGGCACAAACATCCGCTCCCGTACGACGCACGTTCTCGCCTTTTTCGACCCGGTCGAGGCAGCGGATGCTTTCGCCATGCCGCTTTACGTCCTCCTGCATGATGACCGCATCCGTTCCCGACGGCAATGATGCTCCAGTAAAGATGCGAATGCAGTTTCCAGTTTCGCAAACCAGACCCAAATCTCGCCCTGCTGGTTGCTCGCCCGTCACGAGCAAGCTGTCGAGCGTCGTGTCGTCCGCACGCAGGGCGTAGCCATCCATGGACGATTGGTCAAAGGCGGGAATCGGCACCGTCGCCACCACGTCACGACCGGCAAAAGCATCCAGCGACTGCTCCAAGGGAGTCGTTTGAAGCCCCAGCGGAGCCACGGCCGCCAGCACGCGTTGCAAAGCCTCACGTTCAGAAATCATCGGATGACCGGCGGCAGTTTGGAAGGATCAGCGGCAGGCTCGAGCGGGGCAGGAAGAGGTGGCTCGCTACTCGGTGGCGGGGAAGACGACGGCTTGGAGGGAAACTGAACCTCCGGAATGGGTGGAGGACGTTCGATCGGCATTTCAAATGATGGAGCCGCCGAAGCAGGTAGCGTGGCGTTGACGCTCGCTGGGGGCGTCGCAGGTGGAGCCGGCAGCGTGTCAGACTCACGAATCTTCTGCAGCACCAGGCATCCGACGACCGGAGCACCTTCTTTGATGTCCGCCGTGAGATAATTGCCTTTTCTCTCCGGCGTGACGACGAGCTTCGACTTTTGGCCGTTGGAATCGAGACCGATCAATGCTGTGCCAGCGTCCAGTGTCGGACGCGTCTCGCAATTGATGAGCACATAGCTTTGTTCCGGGTTCACCATTTCGATCACGCCGATGAGCTTCGCCTGTCCGGTCCGGTTGTCCTTTGCCGGAGGTGGCTGTTTCTTTTTCAGCAGACCGCACCCCGTGAGAGGCAGCAGCAGGCAGAGGAACAAAAGGAATCGCATGTCGAAAGGGAAGCGCACCAGTCGCAAATTGTCCAGCTTCACGAAGCGGATGTCACCTGATCGGCGATTTCCTCCGCCGGATAGGTCCAGATCTCGCTGAGGGTGGGATGGTAGTGCGGGATGCTCATGAACTGACGTGCGGTGGAGCGATAGCTCATGGCCACCACGACCTCGTGGATGAGCTCCGTGGCCTTCGGACCCACGACACAGGCGCCGAGGATTTCTCCCGTCGCCGCGTGGCCGAGCATCTGCACGAAGCCATCCGTTTCTCCCATCACCATCGACATGCCGTGGTCGTTGAAGGGATAGCTTGCCTCGATGAAGGGGATGCCTTGCCGCGTCAGCGATTCTTTTGTCGCTCCCACCATCGCGACCTGCGGATGCGAAAAGACGCCAAAAAGCAGCAGTCGGTAGTCGATGACCTCAGAGGCAGCTTCGCCGCGCTGCAGGCAGACGGCGTTTCGAGCGGCGATCTCGCCCTGCTGGATGGCGATGTGGACGACATCGAGCGGGCTGCACACATCTCCGGCGGCAAACACATGCGGCTGGGTGGTCTGCATGAGGTCATTGACCACGATTTTACCTTGGGGAGCAGCGATCCCTGCCTTTTCGAGTTCCAAGCCACGCGTCGCCGGCTGTCGCCCCATGGCCAGCAACACCTCATCGACAAGAATCGCGTGAGTGTGACCGCCCTGCGTGAACTCCACCCGCTTTTTCCCCTCTTTGGCCGTCACCGAGACAAGATGCGTGCCGCAGTGAACCTTCATGCCGCGGCGTTCGTAGGCTGTCTTCACCACGTCACCGCACTCGCGGTCGAGACCGGTTAAGAGCTGGCTGGATCGCTGAATGAGGGTCACGCCGGTTCCCATGGCCTCCAGATAATGCGCCATTTCAAGAGCGATGGCACCACCGCCGAGGATGGCGGCGGTTGGCGGCAGGGATTCAGCATCCAAAACCTCGTCGCTGGTCCAAAAACCCGTTTCAGCCAGCCCGGGCACGGGCGGCACAAAGACCTCCGAGCCCGTGGCGATGACAAAACTCCGTGCCCGCACCTGAAACCCGGCCGATCCATCGCGTGGCAAGACGTTCACCGTGTGCGCATTGGCAAAACTCGCCCGCCCGCGATGCAATACAAAGCGCCCGTCCTCGAGCTGCCCCTGGCGATAGCCCGCAAAGTCCGCGATCAGTGTTCGCTTCCGATCCCGGATCTGCCGCACATCCACCCCCTGCGTGGTGGCCTTCAGTCCAAACTCCGCTGCGTGCCGCACCACGAGCTGGCGGTTCGCCGATTCGATGAGCGTCTTGCTCGGCATGCAGCCGCGCAAGATGCATAGCCCACCCAGTTCCGCCGCGCCGTCGATGACAGCCACTGTGAGGCCTTCCGCATGCGCGGTGCGGGCCGCCGCGTAGCCGCCGCTGCCACCGCCGATCACCACCAGATCAAAATCAAACTGCTCCATGCCGCGAGGCTGCCGCTGGGGCCGGGCTTTTTCAATGCGGAAGC
>JBJONJ010000122.1:0-2650 GCA_046051905.1 Verrucomicrobiota bacterium | reverse complement strand
CGCGCAACCCGTGGCCCAGCCGGCGCGTCCGGTCACGCAGGCTGCCGGATTCATCCCGCAGGCGCCGCCGTGGATGGAGGTCGCTCTGCGCGAGCAAAACGTGGCCGAGTGGACGAACGGCGACAATCCCCGCATCCTCGAATACCTCGCCAGCGTCGGTGTGCGCGGCGGCGATGAGACGAGATGGTGCGCGGCCTTTGTGAACTGGTGTATTCGCAAATCGGGCTTCCGCGGCCACAACACCGGCCTCGCCGGGCAATGGATCAGCTACGGCCGCGCCGTGGCGCCCACGTATGGCTGCGTCGTCGTCACCAAACCACTCTCCGCAGGTGCCAGCGGCCACATCGGCTTTCTCCACGCGCTGGATGCCAGCAACGTCTGGCTCCTCAGCGGCAACAGCGCCAATCGCGTCCGCATCTCCGCCTACAAACGCTCCAGCCTCGCCCCCGGCCAGTGCTTTCGATGGCCGGTGTGAGCCGGTTCAACGGCCCGCTTTGAGTTTGGCAATCGTGGCCACCATCACCTTGGCAAAGAAGTAGTTCTTGAGCGGGCGGTTGCGCAGATTGTCCACTTGTGCGGCCCAGAGTTGCTCCAGCGCGCCGATGTCGGCCGGTGTTTGTTCCGCGATCGCCTGCGTGAGCTTCACGGTGATGGGATCGATGTCGTTGCGCACGCGGATGTCGCCCACGTTGGAGAATCGCCCGACAAACTCGCGCGCCAGTGCCTGCGCGCCGGCTTTGTCGCCGCTGTTAAAGAGGCTGACCATGCGGCCATACTCCTCATAGGCCACCCAGTTCCGCCGCTGACGCACCGGGGCATACTTTACGGCGTCCTCGTTCTTCCCAAGCGCCACGCAGGCAAAGGCGATCTTCCACGTGTCAAAGTCGTAGCCGGGATTGCCCTTGGCCCATTCATCCTGCGCCTGCATCAGTTGTTTCAGGCTCGCTTCCGCCTGAGCCGTTTGATTCTGCATCATCTGGCAGGGAATGAGTTGGAGGAGGGACTCGACGACATTGCCCGTCATGCGCGCGGTCTGGGCCCGCTGGATGTTTTCTAGGAGGATCTTCGCTGCCTGCGGATAGCTGCGCAGGCCAAACTCCGCCGTGGCGAGCTCTTCGTGAAAAAGAAACGTTCCGCGGAAGTCGGCGCCATCCTTGGCGAGCAGCGAATAAGAGTCTGCGAGGGCCTTTTTGGCTCCGGCAAAGTCGCCCGTGTCATTCAGGCTGCTGGCGAGGTTGATGCTGTATTCGAGTGTCTTTTGGCGGTCACTGCTGAAGTGCTGCCTCACATGCTCCAGGGCCTTGCGGTGATACTCGGGAGCCTTCGCATAGCTGCGCGACCAGCCGCGGAGCGTTCCCGCATGGCTCCAGGCTTCTCCGACGTGCTCGGAGGTCTCGCCATAATAATTTGCCGCGTTCAGGATGCCGTAGCGCTCCTGGCCTTCCGCCAGTTGCTCAAAACCCGCATTCAGCAGCGCATAGCTGAACTGCGCCGACCTCAGCGGGAACTGCGTGAGCTTGCTCTGAAGCGGCGGCTTGAAGAAGCCCGCCTTGTCGGTGCGCACGCCGGTGCCGAGGTATTTGCCGCTCAAAAACCAGCCTTTGCCGGGGGTCTGCCGGGACATCACGATCAGTCCCGCCTGCTTCTCCGGCAGCACCACGCCGCGCACCTGCGGCAGAAAGCTGTAGCATTCATTCGTGGCGAAGACTTTCTCCATGCTGTCCAAAAGCTCCATCTTGTCGGCATGCAGCCGCGATTTGTTCCAAAACGGGTGCTTGGTGAAGGTCACTCCCAACGGAGAGCCGCCCTGCACGGGCAGGCCATCCGGCGTTTCTGCGGTGAATTCATCCATCTCTTTCATGAGGCCCATCACGAAGGATTGAAGATCATCGCTGAAGACAAAGACCACGAAACTGCCATCGCGGAAGTCTTGTCGCAGGATCCCCGGCTCGATGACCTTGGCACCGGTCGTGGTGCTCAGAATGGCGTCCGCGGCCAGCGCCTCAATCTTGTCGCCCATGAAGCGCACTTGCGGATAAGAAGTGTAAGAGCACTCCCATTTCTTGTTCGCGATCTCGGTCATGAACGCCTCCGGGCTGGCAAGCGCGGGGACGGTGGTGGCCGGGCACGCACCACTCACGAGGCACAGAAGAAGCATCAAATAGCGAAGCATGCGCCGCTGATAGGCGGAATGGCTCAGGCGTCAACGCGGCATCACCGCCTCGACTTTGCGCCGCCAGCTCGCGAAGACATCGCTCGCCACGGCGTGCGCTTCTTCGGCTTCGACGTGCTCGATGACGGTTTCCGGCTTCTGCAACCACGCGGGCGTGCTTTGTTCGCCGATGTGATCCTGCTGTTCGCTGCGCAGGAAGGTGCGGAGGTTCACGGTGAGCAAATTGGAGCGGCGATCGTGGTTGGCGAGCGCCTCGGCGCAGACTTCGTGGGTGACACCGTCGATTTGGACCGTGCCGAGGACTTGCGTGGCATCGAGAAGAGCGTGGAGCATGAACGGAGCGTCCGTGACGATGCGTGGCAACGCGAGGGCTTTGTGTGCGCTGATTTTGGCGAAGGTTTGGCCGAGGGGCGGACGTTGAAAGGCGTCCATGCGCTCCCTGATCTGTTTTCTCGCCTTCGCAGCCTCCGCCGTCGC
>JBJONJ010000121.1:0-3206 GCA_046051905.1 Verrucomicrobiota bacterium | reverse complement strand
TTGGCCCTCGAATACAGCTTTGGCACCGGCGACAGCGACCCGAGTGACGGACGGGTGAACACCTTTCAAAATCTCTTCCCCACGAATCATCCGCCGTATGGCCTCATGGACACTTTTTCCTGGCAGAACATGCACAATGTGGTGCTGCGTCTCGCGGCCCAGCCGCATGCAAAGGTGAAGACGACCCTCGATTTTCACGCCTTCTGGCTCGCCACGACCGGCGATGCCTGGTATCGCGCCAATGGCACCACGCGTGTGCGCGGCATCCATCCGAACGCGAGCAGTCACACGGGCTGCGAACTCGATTTCACCGCGCAGGCGAAGCTCAACGCGCATCTCGACATGCTGCTCGGCTACTCGCACTTCTTCGCCGGTGCCTACCTTTCCGATACCGGCGCAAGCAGCGATGCCGAATTTGCTTATCTCATGCTCACTTTAAACTACTGATCTCTCATGACGAACCTCCAGCTAGCCATCCAGTTCTTCCTCCAACTAGGCATCATCCTCCTGGTTTGCCGCGTCGTGGGCATCATCGCCGCTCGTTTCGGCCAGCCGCAGGTGGTGGCGGAAATGATCGCGGGCGTCTGCATGGGGCCGTCGCTGCTCGGTTGGTTCGCTCCGGCATGGGGCGAGGCGCTGTTTCCGAAGGAGTCGATGAAAGTGCTGTTTCCGGTGTCACAGCTCGGACTGGCTTTGTACATGTTCATCGTGGGGCTGGAGTTCCGAATCGACATCGTGCGGAAGCGCTTCAAAAGCTCGGTGGCGGTGAGCTTTGCCGGCATGGCGGCTCCGTTCGTGCTGGGTGCGATCCTTGGGTGGACACTCTGGAATCACACCACGCTCTTTCCAAAGGCTACCTCCATGCAGAACGCGATGATCTTTATGGGGGCCTCGATGTGCATCACGGCGTTCCCGATGCTGGCGCGAATCATCCACTTCAAAGGCCTGGCTGGCACCACGATGGGCACGGTGGCTATCGGCGCTGGAGCCATCGATGACGCGGCGGCCTGGGGCATGCTGGCCGTGGTGCTGGCAAGCTTTAGCGGCGATTTTTCCCATGCCGTGCTGAGCATCGGCGGCGGAATCGGCTATGTACTGCTGGCTCATTTAATCATTCGTCCGCTTTTGGCTCGCTACGCCAAGGGTATCGAGGCCCGTGGCAAGCTGAGCGATGGAGAGTATGCCTTCTTTTTGGCGCTGATGTGCTTCGGTTCGTGGTGGACGGATTACATCGAGCTGCACGCGGTGTTTGGCGCCTTCATCATGGGCAGCGCCATGCCACGCGGCGTGGTAAATCGCACGCTGATCGAGCGCACGCAGCCGCTGGCCGTGGCGCTGATCCTACCGCTCTTCTTCACCTACTCCGGCCTCAATACCCGCCTCGGCTTGCTGAACAGCGGCACGCTCTGGCTGCTCTGCGGCGCAGTGCTGGCGGCGGCCATTTTGGGCAAAGGCGTGGCCTGCTGGGCCGCCGCCCGCGCCTCCGGCATCTCCAACAAGGAAGCGATGGGCATCGGCGTGCTCATGAACGCCCGCGGCCTCATGGAGCTGATCATCATCAACATCGGGTTGCAAAAAGGCATCATCTCCGCGGAGATCTTTGCCATGCTCGCGATCATGGCGGTGATCACCACGCTGATGGCCTCGCCCATCTTTGAGCGCCTCGTGGGCACCGGCACCTTCCAAGGCGAGCCGGAGGCGGGGACGGAAATCTAAATGACGAACAGCGAAGCACGGGCCATGAATCGCGCCCCCAGCCGCATGTCCGCCCCGCTTCCGATTTTCGAACTCCGCCCGACCTTTACCGCCGCGCTCCTCGATGCCGCGACGCCGAACTTGCTGATCAAAGCGCCCACCGGCAGCGGCAAATCGACGCAGATCCCGCAGTTCGTGCTCGATTCCGGCGTCCTCGCCGAAGGCAAACGCTGCGTGGTGCTGCAACCGCGCCGCATCGCCGCCCGCATGCTCGCCCAGCGTGTCGCGCGGGAGCGTAATGCCAAACTCGGCGGCGAGGTCGGCTATCAGGTGCGCTTTGAGAATGTGACGAGCCGCGAGACGCGCCTCACCTATGTCACCGAGGGCGTCATGCTGCGGATGCTACTCGAAGATCCGCAGCTCGACCGCGTGGGCTGCATCGTGATCGACGAATTTCATGAGCGCCATCTCGATGGCGACCTCGTGCTCGCCTTTGCACGACGTTTGCAGCGCACACGGCGGCCGGATTTGAAGATCATCGTCATGTCCGCCACGCTCGTGCCGGGTCCGCTCGTTGATTTCATGCAGCCCAGCAAACTGCTCGAATCCCAAGGCCGCACCTTCCCGGTCGAGATCCGCTATCAAGCCCCCGTGCCGCAAAAAAACGGCTACCCCGAGCCCGTGTGGGATCAGGCCGCACGAGCCTGCGAAGCGCTCGCGACCTCGCCCGGCTTCAGCGGCGACATGCTCGTCTTCATGCCGGGCGGTCACGAGATCCGCAAAACCATCGCCGCCATTCAGGGTCGCGCCTTTGCTCGCGGTCGCCGCGTGGTGCCGCTGCATGGCGAACTCACGCCGCAGGATCAAGACGCCGCCGTCACGCCCGGCGAGCAGCCCAAGATCATCGTCAGCACGAACGTCGCCGAGACTTCGCTCACCATCGAAGGCGTCAAAGCCGTCATCGATGGCGGCACGGCCCGCATCGCGAACTACGACGCCCGTCGCGGCATCAACACCCTCACCGTGCAGAAAATCAGCCGCGCCTCCGCCGAGCAACGCGCCGGTCGTGCCGGCCGTCTCGGCCCCGGCATTGCCGTGCGGCTCTGGACCGAACGCGAACACCTCCACCGCCCCGAATGCGAACTGCCCGAAGTGCAGCGTTTGGATCTCAGTGAAGCCCTTTTGGCGCTACGGGTGCTCTTTTCCAATCCCCAGAATAAGGCAGAAGAATGGGGGCAAAAGAATGAGTCAGGAAATTCTACGGCCCCCATTCTACTGCCTAATTCTGATCTCGAATGGTTCGAAGCGCCCGCGCCTGCCTCTTTAGCTCGTGCAGAAGGCCTCCTTCATAATCTGGGTGCCACGGATGCAAACGGCCGCATCACTGAGATCGGCCGCCAGATGGCGAAATTCCCGCTGCATCCGCGTTTCTCGCGCATGCTGCTGGCCGCGGCGGAGTTCGGTTGTTTGCGCGAGGCCGCTTTGTGCGCCGCGATCGCTCAAGGACGCGA
>JBJONJ010000120.1:0-6152 GCA_046051905.1 Verrucomicrobiota bacterium | reverse complement strand
GCCGTTTTGATCCAGACTGAGCCGCTCGCACCCACGACACGCATTCATTTGCAGATCGAACGGGCGGGGATACAGGCATTCGAAGGCGAAACAACGCTCGCCCAGCTCAAACGCACCCCCGCCGAGCTCGCTGGATTCCTCTACCGGGATAACACCTTTCCGCAGGGCGCCTTCCTCATGACCGGCACCGGCATTGTTCCTGGTGACGAGTTCACTTTGCACAGCGGGGATGTGGTGAAGATCACCATTGAGGGCATCGGCACGCTGGCGAATCCGATGGCGTGATGTTGGCCCGCCACGGGTTCACTCCTCCATGCGTCCAAGATAGGTCACTGCGCCGGTTTCTTGGTTGCGACGGGTCACGACAATGATCTCGGCGCGTTTGTCACCCACCCAGCCGACGCTGGTGATGCGGCGAAGGCTGGTGTCGTCATCATTCAGAATGGCACGGAGGGCGTTCAGCTTGTCACCGGCGAGGCCGAGGAGCTGGTAGGCCTCCTCGTCGCGGATGCGGCGGTCGTCTTCGGTGCCAGGGATGCCGTCCGCGCCGTCGCGCTCGCGGATGAAGCGTGTCACATCGTTCTCCGAAGTGCCGGTGATGGCGATAAGCACGTCTTTGAAGACGGTTCGTAGGTCGATCTGGCCTTCGCCATAGACGCTGAAGTATTCGCGCCAGTCCGGCTTTTTGCGGTCCACGGCATCCATGCCACGCACGAGCAGCATCTCATCCACACGGAGGAAGCCCTGGTTCCGCGGCGAGTCGAAGATGCCGAGGTTTTGGTAATACTCTTCTTCGGCGCCGTTGGCTCGGGCGTTGTTGTCGTTGTCGATCCAGTCTGCAAGCGAATCGGCCGCAATGCCGGCCTCCTCGGCATTGAGCTGCCAGAAGATGAGCAGGTTGTAGATGGCCTCTCGCAGACGCTCATCGGTGGCGTAGTTGATGGGGATGCGGGCACCCTCGTAATTGATGACCACGTCAAAGCCGCTGTTCTCGCTGATTTTTTGCTTCAAGACGAGGTCACCGCGTCGCGTGTTTGGATGCAGGCCCACCGCGAGACCGCTTTCGGCCAGATGCAGCGCTTTGAATTGATACGCCGCCTCCACGCTCTCCGCCGCGCTGGCCCGAATGTACTCCACCACGCCGAGTACGGTGATGGACATGAGCAGAATGGCCCAGATCATGAGCATCAGGGCGGAGCCGCGATCGGAGCGACGAGGAGGACTGAAAACTGAGAACTGATAACTTAAAATTGGAAATTGGCTGGCGCAGGTATTCGCGTGCCGAGTGGCAGGCGAAGCCTTTCCATTTTTCAGTCTCCAATTTTCAATTTTCATTTTTCAGTTGTTTAGGTCTTTAGTTTCCGCCGCCACCACCAGTGGATGTCTTCGATGCATTGGAAGAACTCGATGTCGAACTGCTTGGAGCCCTTCCAGCCGTGATGGTGATCACCGGCACACCGAAGACCATGCGGATGGGCAGGGTGCGGTTTTTGAGGGTGAGGCTGCCCTCGATGAGGTCGGGCCACTCGGTCTTGCTCCATTCCTCATACCACGTTTTGTCCTTCTCGACGTAGAAGCGCCATTTGAAGGCGATCACGTCCGGCAGCAGCGGCATCCAGTAGCGGCCTTCCTCATCGGGGGCGTAGATGCCGGTGGTCTCCTGGCGGATGCCGTTTTGCGGATCATTCTCGGGAATCAGATCCTCGCGAGAGAGGCTGAGGTAGTGAATCGGCATGCCCGCGTCGTCGGTGATCTCGTCTGGGTGCGGGCGCAGGCGCAGGATGGTGTCTTTGAAGGTGATGGGATGCGCCCCCGCCGGAAAACAATCCGGCGAGCCCGCGATGGTCAGCTCCTGAATCACCGGCTCGGTCGTTTGCACGAGTTTCAGCGACAGCGTGGCCGTGGCGGGCAGGGAGGCGAAGGCGCGACGGCTCAGCTCGATGAAGCGATTCACCGAATCACTCTCCCGCTGCGTCCGCTCGATCTCCGCCGCCGACTGCACGGAGCCGCGGATGATCGCGAAAAGCGTCACCGTGATCATCGACAGCAGTGTCAGGCCGATGACAACCTCGATGAGCGTGAAAGCAGAAGGCGAAGCGCCCCGCGCCCTTCGCCCTGCTCTTGGGCTGTTACTGGGCGGGTTTGTAAACATAGATGCTGAGGGTGGCCTCCTCCGGCACGCCGTTGAATTCGGACGTGGCCTTGATGGTGAGGTTGTAGAGATCGGAAAGGGTGCTGCCGTTGGTGGTGCGCAGGCTCACAGGCTCGGTCGTGCTCGTGTAGGTGATGCCGTAAGTCGTGTCCATGTAGGACGTGCTCATCTCCTTCAGCGGCTTCCGCCGGACCTCCTCGAAGAAGTTTCGCATGCCCACGCGGATAATGTGGTCACGCTTCAGCAGATTGGCCGTGTCGAGGGATTGATTCAGTGCCTTCGCCAGCCCGAGCACGGCGATGGAGAAGATGGTGATCGCCAGCACGAGCTCGAAGAGGATGTAGCCGCGTACACCGCCTCTCCGAGGCGGCCTCTGGAATGATCCGCCTCGGAGAGGCGGTGTACAGGTAGTGTTCATCGCAGATCGACGGATTCGTTGACGATGTCAGCCGTGAGGGCGGCGAACTCGACATCGAAGGTGGCGCTTTCGCGCTCGACGTGGACCTTCAGCGGTTGGCAGACGCCGCTGGGCTGGAAGACCCAGAGCTTCACCATGTCGCCCTCAAGGTAGGTGACATCCGTGTCGAACCAGAACTGCATGGCCAGCTTCATGTCCGGCGGGGCCTCGTAGTTGTCCGTCCACAGCTCGTCATACTTCGGCGGCGGTGGCGCGAGGGTGAGCTGTGTGGTCTTCGTCATGCCACCGCCGTTTTCGAGGTCGTTTTTCTCGATCTCCGGCTGCTCGGCGGGCGGATTTTTGCTTGTCTCAATCAGTTCGATCAACTCCGCCCGCGTGAGGTAGGGATTCGAGTAACGTGAGGCGGTGAAGCCCGTGGCATGCAAAGCCACCTGATAGGGCCGTTTCTCTGTCATCGCCCGAAAACGTGCCTCGCGGGCCAGCTTCACCAGCGCGGCGACGGGTTCGCGGGCCAGTCGCTCATCATTAAAACCCTTCAGCATCGGAATCGTCGCCGCCGCGAGCACCGCGACGATGGTGAGGGCGATGATGATTTCGACGAGCGTGAAGCCGGCGGCGGAATGACGAATGGCGAATGAGGAATGACGAAGCGCCGCGGCATTCGTCATTCGACATTCGTCATTCGTCATTCGCATGAGCATTACTTCGTTGGAGTTCCACGCTTCCAATTACCCAGATCGTCATCCGTGCCGTCTTTGCCATCCGGGCCCACGGACCAGACATCGTAGTCGTCCTTCGATTTCTGGGCGGGGATGCGATACTTGTATTCCTGGCCCCAAGGGTCCTTCGGCATATCCTTCATGAAGGCGCGGTGGTTATCTGGGACAGGCTCGATGGTCGGTTTTTCGACGAGGGCCTTCAAACCTTGCTCGGTGGTGGGCTTGCGCAGGGCGCGGGACTCGTAGCTTTGCAGGGCGAGGCCGATGGCCTGGAGATCGCTGTCCACGCGGGTGTCCTTGGCGGAGTCGATCTGGCCTTTGAGCAGGTAAATCGAGCCGGAGGCGAGGATGGCAATGATCGTGAGCGTGATGACGATCTCGATCAGTGTGAAGGCGGCGGCATGCGTTGGGCGGTGAGTGCGGATTTTCATGGCGGGTGGAGGATGGAGTGAAACTTGAAACTTTGAACCTGAAACTTGAAACTAACTCCGGCGAATACCGGTGACACTTTGAGCAATGGCGGCGACGATCGAATAGGCCACGGTGCCGACCATGATCGCCATGATAACGAGGATGATCGGGGTGATCATGGAGGTCATGCGCTTGATGCGGGTGTCGAGCTCCTTGTCGTAGCGAGTGGCGCACTTCTCCATGGATTTGCCGAGCTGGCCGGTCTGCTCACCCACGGCGATCATGTCGGAGAGCAGCAGCGGGAAATTGCCCACTTTTTTGAGCGAGGAGGACAGCGGAGCGCCTTCGGAGACCAGAGTGGACACTTTGGAGAGCAGCAACTGGATGAAGACATTCGCCGAGATCTTCGAGACGAGGCGCAGGCTGTTCATCAGTGGCACGCCGTTCGTCACGAGGCTGCCCAGCGAGTGCGAAAACTGCGCGTAGAAGCGCATCGCGATGATCGGGCCGAAAAGCGGGAGCTTCAGCCGCGTCTCGTCCCACCAGAGGCGTCCCGCGGGGCTGCTGATGTAGCCGCGGAAGAGCATGAAAAGGGCGGTGATCGCGATGAGGATGATCCACCACCAGGCGGCGAGGAAGTTGTTGAAGCTGATCAGCATCTGGGTGGCTGCCGGAAGCTGCTGGCCGTTCTTCGACATCAAATCGGTGATCTGCGGCACCATGAAGGTCATGAAGACCACCATCAGCACAATGCACGCGCCGATCAGGAAAGCTGGGTAGATCATCGCTGAGGTCACCTTCGATTGTAGGTCCGCCATCACGGCAAGGTTGTTCGCCAGTCGCCGCAGAATGCTCGGCAGCGATCCGCTGACCTCGCCCGCGGCAGCGAGATTGCAGTAAAGGTCATCAAAGCTCGGCGAGGCCTTTTTGAGGGCTTTGGCCACCGTCGAGCCCTCGCGGATTTCATTACGCAAAGTGGCCGCGACACGCCGGAGCGACTCTGCCTCCTGCCGCTCCTGCATCACGCGAAGCGCCTGCTCGATCTGCAAACCGCCGTCCAGCATGTCAGCGAGCTCCTCGGTGAACAGAATGAGCTGCGCCCTCTTTAACTTTACCGGCCCTGAGGCCTCCTCGGTCTTCTTTGTCTGTCCTGCGGCTGCCTTTTCGTCTTGCAGGACCTTTACTGGAGTCAGCCCTTGCGTCTCAAGCTGCCGGAACGCCTCCGCCTTGGTCGCGACGGTCAGAGCACCAGAGACCGTCTGGCCCGTGGAAGTTAGTGCAGTGTAGTTGAAACTGGGCATCGGAGGCTGAAAAGGTTATTCCGATGCCGCCGTGACCGTGAGCACTTCTTCGAGGGTCGTGATGCCTTCGCTGGCTTTGCGGAAGCCGTATTGGCGCATTGGAACCATGCCGTCTTTGAGGGCTTGGGCCTTGAGTTCGATGGCGTTGGCACGCTGGTTGATCTTGTCCTGCAGCGCCTCGGTCATGACGCAGATTTCCATGATGGCGAGACGGCCGGTGAAGCCGGTGCCACGGCAGGCGCGGCAGCCGCCGGGCTTGAAGAAGGTGCGTTTGAAGTCGGCAGGGATGCCGATGTTTTTCAGATACGACTCCTCATAGTGCGCGGGCTGCTTGCAGGCGCCGCAGAGCGTGCGCACGAGGCGCTGCGCCTGGAAGGCCCGAACGCTGGAGGCCACCATGAAGGGCTCGATGCCCATGTCGAGCAGACGGGAGATGCCGCCAACGGCATCATTGGTGTGAAGCGTGGAAAGCACCAAGTGGCCGGTCAACGCGCCGCGGATGGCGATCTCGACGGTCTCCTGGTCACGCATTTCACCGACCATGATGACGTTCGGGTCGCCACGCAGGATGCTGCGCAGACCGGCGGCGAAAGTGAGGTCGATCTCCGGCTTCACGGCGATCTGCACGACGCCGTCGAGCTTGTTTTCCACCGGGTCTTCGATGGTGACGATGCGGCGGTCCTTGGTGTTGAGCTCTTTGAGCAGGGTGTAGAGCGTGGTCGATTTACCACTGCCGGTGGGGCCGGTGACGAGGATGATGCCGTTCGGCGCGGCGATGAGTTTGCGCAGCGTGGCCTCGGTGTGCGGATCGAGGCCGATCGCGCCCATGTCGAATTTTTTGCGGGTGAGCAAGCGCAGCGCCACGGACTCGCCGTTCACGCTGGGGATCGTCGCCACACGCACGTCGATGGGCTCGCCATCGAGTTCGAGGTTGATACGGCCGTCTTGCGGCAGTCGGCGCTCCGCGATGTCGAGGTGCGCCATGATCTTGAGACGCGAAACGAGCGAATTTTGAAGCAGGCGCATGTTTGGCGGCACGGGCACTTCGAGCAGTTTGCCATCGACGCGGTAGCGGATGCGCAGATCGTGTTCCAGAGGCTCCACGTGGATGTCTGTGGCGCGTTCCTTGAGCGCTTCGCGGAAGATTTGGT
>JBJONJ010000119.1:0-5873 GCA_046051905.1 Verrucomicrobiota bacterium | reverse complement strand
CGCCGTGATCTCCGGCTCCGTTGACGTGCCAACCGCCTGCCGCGCGATCTTCTGCGCCGCCGCGATGTAGCGATCCAGCAAGGCCGGTGGCAGATCGCCGACGGTCACGTTGTCAAAGCCGTGGCTGATTTCGTCGGTGGGAAAGGCAGCCTTCGCATCAAACTCGACCGCCAGCAGATCCCGCACCGCGTTCTGATACTCCGTCCGCGTCAAACGCCGAAACGTCGGCCCCGCGATGCGTTGGGTTGGCTGAGCATCGAGTTCCTTCGTCAAGGCTGCCACCATTTGATCGTAGCCCTGCTCATCCGGCCGCTTCTTGCCGATGGGCGGCATGTGACGGGCATTCAGCTGCTTCACGACCGCTTCCCACGTCTCGGCGTGCTTGCCGATATCGTCGTGGAGGAGTGAATCGAGGTTCACGCCGCCTTTCTTCGTGTCCGCGTCGTGGCAGCCGATGCAGAAGCGTTCTAACGCAGCACGAGGTGGCGGTGCGGCATGAGTGAAACCGCAGATGGCGCAGAGGAACGCAGAGAGGATTTTCATAGAAGCTGGGTGAGGGATCCGGTGCTGTCCGCAAACCGCTCCTGCTTTACGCCCGCCTGTTGCGCCATCGTGAGCCAGAGATCGGCGAGTGGGCGTTTGCCTTCGTGGTGGAAGTGACCGCGCTTCCAGCCGCCTCCGGCGATGAGGACTTGGAGGTCTCCGTAATTGTGGCTGTTGCCATCGCTGATGCCGCTGCCCATGACGAGCGTGGTGCTGTCGAGCAGGCCGGTAGCTTTGAGGCGCTGGACGACGTGGGCGTAGAACTGCATGTGGAAGAGATCGATCTTCGCGAGCTTGTCTTTGGCTTCGTCGCCCTTTGTGTGGGTGATGACGTGGTGGTTCTGCGGCTTGTCGAAGACGCCGTGATACATGCGGGGGCTGTCCCAACGCTCGGGATCGATGAGCAGCGTGGCGACGCGGGTGAGATCGTTTTGAAAGGCATGCACGATGAGGTCCGCCATGAGCCGGAGGTAGTCGCCGCGCTGCTCGGGAATGCCTGCTGGCTCCGGCAGCGGCGGCTTGCCGAGGCGCTGCGCGGCGCCCTCGGCACGCTGGATGCGCTGCTCGGTGGCGCGGACGCTTTCGAGGTATTCGCCGAGCTTGGTGCGATCCTCGCCGCCGAGGCGTTTCTCGAAGTCCCTGGCGCTGGCGAGCACGGTGTCGAGCACGCTCTGGGTGGGGCCGCCGCGGCCCTGGCCGAAGAGGCGTTGAAAGACGGCGCGGGGATTTTTTTCGGTGTTCGCCGCGTAGCCGGGGGCATACCAGGAGATGCTCTCGAAGTAGCGTGTCTCTTTGTTGTCCGCAAAGTCGTTCGTGCTGAGCTCGAGCGAGGGCAGGGCACACTCGCCGCCGATCTGCCTGGCGATGAGCTGATCCAGCGTGGTATTGGTGGGGAAGCCGCCATCGAGTGTCTCTTGAGGTGCCGATGAGGTGAGCCAGCACGAGCCAGCCTGCGCATGCACACCGGTGCCGGGAACGAACTGGCGATCGAGGCCGGTGATGAAGGTGATGTCGTCTTTGACGTCGGCGAGAGGTTGAAGAGTCGGAGTTAGAATCAGTTCCTGGTTCTTGGTTGCTGGTTCTTGGTTTTTTGTGAGCAGGTGCTCGGGCAGCAGCTTGGTCTGAAGGTAGCCATTCGGTGTGTAGATGAAGGCGTAGCGCCGGGGTGTGGCGGCGGGAGCGGCTTTGGCGAGACTTTCGAAGAAAGGAAGGCCGAGCGTGACGCTTGCGGAGCGGAGGAAGTGGCGGCGGGTGAAACAGACACTCCTTTCTGTTTTCTTGGTCTCAGAGCAGACAGGAGTGTCTGCATCACGGCTGAAGGGCATGCGGTTCATAGAGAGTGTATTCGTGGGGCTTCAAATGCGCTTTGGCTGCGTTTTCAGCGATGTAGCGGCGGAAAACGGAAAGCTCTTCCCAGTCACGCACCAGCCGATCATAAGATTCATCCATCCAAAACATGCCGCTCTGATTCAATGCGAGGTTGCACGCCCGTGCACTGGCACCCTTGAGGCCTTTGAGTTCTTTGCTCAGATCAAAGCCTGGGCGCAGTTGGCAGATCAGATGCACATGGTTTGGCATGATGACAAAGGCATCCATGTCGTAACGAGCTTGATCAAACTTCATCAGGGAGGTCCGAACGAGGTCGCGCATCTCGGGTGATCGCAAATGACATTCTCCATGACCCGCATCGAGCCATTGCTCACGACGTTCCGTAAAGCGCTCTTTGTATTCAGCTTCAGTCTCTATGGACCAGGGCTTCGGATGCAAAGCCATCCAGATGTCCAGCTCTCTCTTCCATTGATCGAGCAAGGTTTGCGGCAAGGAATCTCCAAGTCGGAAAGTGATGAAGTAACAGGCTCCTTCCTGCTGCCAATGAGGCAGATTTCGCTTGGATCGATCAATCTCTTGGAAAGTGTTAAATGGGCGAAATTTCATTGTGATACAGACACTCTTGTCTGCTCTTATTTGTCTTCAACAGACAGGAGTGTCTGTCTCACATGGGTGAAGGGATAGGATTTCGCGATCTCGACGATGACGCGGCTGAACCTCCAGCCATCGGCTTTCGCGGCCTGCTCGATCTTTTCGACGACGGGCATGTCGTGCAGGTGCAACTCGCGGCCGAGGGCGTAGCCGAGCAGGTGCTCGATGAAGCCGCGGGTGAACTCATGAGGCTTCGCGGTGATGAGCGCCTTGAAGCCGGCGGGGCCGTCGAAGGGCTGCCCGGACCATTCGCTCGCGGCGTCGGCCTTGTCATTCCACTGGCCGATAGGATCGAATCGCTCCAAAGCGAAGCCGGGCGGGTCGAGGCGGATGTGGCAGGAGTAGCAGGCGGCCTTGTTGCGATGCGCCTCGAAGCGCTGGCGCACGCTCATCTGTTGCGCGGCCTCTTTCGTGTCGTTCTCGATGGCGAAGGCCACCTTGGGCTCGGTGGGCGGGCGGTTGAAGAGGGTTTCGAGCATCCACGCGCCGCGTTTCACCGGGCTGGTGCGGAAGGGCAGCGAGGTGATGAGCATCGGCGCGGCCATGCCGGCAAAGCCGCCGCGATTCGCGTCCGTGAGCCTCACGCGATGCCACTGGCCGCCGTCGCTTTTGTTTTTCACCTCGCGTGTGGGGTCGCCGCCGGTGCTGGCGGGGATGACCCGTGACTCGTTGCTCAAAGGAATGCCGTAGAGCCTGGCGAGGCCGGCATTCAGCCAGGTGTAATCGGCGGCGATGAAGTCGAGGATGCTCCGGTCCTCCACCTGCACGGTTTCAAACAGCAGCAGCCCCTCGGTGAGCATGGCACCATGCAGCGTGCTTTTGCCCTGCGGGCCGGAGTAGAAGGACTTGAAGAGGTCCGGGTCCGGTTTCGCGGTGGAGAGCTGATCGAGCCGCAGCCACTGCACGGCAAAAGACTCGCTCAGCTCGCGGGAACGCGGGTCTTTGAGCATGCGACGCGTTTGAGCCTCGAGCACGGCGGGATCGCGCAGCCTGCCGGATCGAGCGAGGGCGAGCAGTTCCTCATCGGGAATGGACGACCACAAAAACGCGGCCAAACGTGTGGCGAGCTCGTGATTCTCCAGCGGTGACACTTTGGCGTCTCCTAGCATGCCATTGGCCTCGATGTAAAGAAAGGCCGGCGAAGCCAGCACGGCGGCGACCGTGGCTTTCATGGCCTCGGCCTCGGTTTTGCCGCGTTTTTGCTCCGCTTCAAAAAGGGCGATGAAGCGGCCAGCCTCGTCTTCCGACACGGGACGACGAAAAGCACGCTCCATGAAGGCGCTGAGCCGTTCGCGAGGAGAAAGTACTTTGGGCTTTAGCCCAATCAGCTGGTTATGAAGTGGTTTTTTTGGGCTAAAGCCCAAACTACTTTTTACCTTGCCGCTGGTGATGAAGCCGAGGTCGTCGAGCACGAGATAATCACCGCTAAAGCGCGAGCCATCGACGAGCAGGGATTTCACACCTTCGCCCGGCACGGCGGCGAAGCTGAAGAAGGTCGTGCCCGCCGGGCCTTCGGCGATCATCGCACTCACACTGCTGTCCGTGTCGTCGGTGAACTTCGCCGTGAGCGTCACCTGGCCTGACTGGCTTTTGCGGCCGAGCACAAAGACGCCCAGTCGCGTGACCGCCTCGTCCTCGTCGCCGTTTTCGATGCGGAAAGTCAGCTCGAAGGTCTTTTCGCCCTTGGTTTGATTCGTGAAGATGCGCGAGCCCGAGGTGGCCTTGACGGTGGCAAAGCCTGCGAGCCACAGATCGGCGTTCGGATTGATCGTCAGCGCCTTCGCGCCACCTGCGAAGCTCGTGCGCAGCAGACCGCCCTTGGCTGGAACGGTGGCGACCTTGCCCGCGCCATCGCCGGAGTCGAAGACACCGCCGATGCCGCCATCAAAAGCCTCCTGCACATCGGTGAAGAATGCCTGCGGGGCATTGTCCGCGATGCCTTCCGCTTTTTTCCACTGCGGCGCCTCCCGCGCCAGCGTGCGAGCGGCCATGAAGTTCAGCGCACCCTTTGGTGAGGCCTTTGCGACCGACTGTTTCTCGAACTTCATGCCAAACAAATGCGCCGCGATCTCGCTGCGCGTGACCAGCTCCGGAGCGTTCACGATCTCCGTGGCGGCGGCTAGATATTTCTCCAGCAGCAGCGGAGAGAAATCCATCGCATCACCGCGATTGCGATAGCCGTGCTCCGCGCGGTTGTCCCCCGGCAGACCGAGCTGGCGGCAGAGCACCGGATACTTTTGTCCATACTCACGCAGTGGCACTTTCACGGTGTCTGGAATCTTGCCGCTGGCAGGCTGGAAGTAGGATTTATCGCTCAGCGGCAGGCGCTCAGAAAACATGAACACATCCACATCCAGGCCGAAGAGGTCGCGCACGGCATTGTTATACTCCAGCCGCGTCAACCGCCGCAGCGCAGGCTTTCCAGGATCCACCGCTCCCAAAGCCGGATCAGGCCGTGCAGCGATGTCCATGATCCACGTCATCAATTCCTGCCGCTGCGCCTCGGTCGGCTGCTCTTTCTGCTTCGGCGGCGGCATCTGGTGCGACTCCACCTTTTCATAAACGAGCCTCCACACTTCACGATCTCGCATCACCGCCGCCTCATCGGTGAAGCGCGAGAGATCGAGGTCACCTTTCTTTGCATCGCGATCGTGGCAATCCAAGCAGTGCATCTCCAAAAACCCACGAAAGTCCGCCGCCGAAGCGGAACTGGTCAGCAGGATGATCGCAAGCATCGGAAATCTCATGTCCTCGAGTAACGCGAGGTATAGGTGAATCCTGACATCCGCCGAGCCGACGACTGCTCACTTCGCCCTGAACTGCCGACTGGCGACGAGTGCTATGATGACCTCGCGAATCGCAAAATCCTTCGCTTGGGCGTTTTTCACAATTTCATCGGCCAGCGCGATGTCCGTAAAACCATACGGCCTGCCAAGTGCATACTCGATAAGCGCTTCGGTAAAACCTCTCGCGAAGTTTTCGCTCTTAGCGGCGATTTGGTCGCGGAGGTCGAAGTAGGTTTGGAAGGTGGGGCCGTTGTGAAATTGGCCGGCGGGGTCGATGGGCCAGTCTTTTTTGGTTTTGGGATCGTGATCGACGTCGCGCCATTTGCCGGCGGCGTTGAAGTTTTCGAGGCCGAAGCCAATGGGGTCGATCTTGCGATGGCACTGGAGGCACTGCGGCTCCTCTTGATGGGCGAGGAGGCGTTCACGCGGGCTGATGGGTTTGCCGGTGAGGCGGTCGAGCTGCGGGACGTTTGGCGGGGCGGGCGGTGGTGGATTGTGGAGGAGTTTGCGCAGCACCCAGGCTCCGCGCTCGACGGGTCTGGTGCGCTCGCCGTTGCTGCCCAT
>JBJONJ010000118.1:0-5809 GCA_046051905.1 Verrucomicrobiota bacterium | reverse complement strand
CGATCCGCAGAGGCAACTTTCACAGTGTTGGCGAACTCAAAGAAGCCATTGATCAATACCTCAGCGCCCACAACCAGCAGCCCAAACCTTTTCGGTGGACTGCTGACGCGAACACCATCCTAGCCAAGAATGCTCATTGATGTAATGCACTTCAATGACAGAACACTAGACTCCACCTGATCCTCCACCCAGTTCGCGGCGCTGAAGAAGATGGGGCGCTCGTTTTCGCCTTTGCGGATCTGCACGCCGTTGAGGCCGTCGATGACCACATTCAGCCGTTTGATATACCAAGATCGGTGGTCACTACCTCTTCCACAGGAAAGGCGTAATAAACACCATCCATCTCGACATAGACTTTTCGAGCACCAAGCCCCAAAACGCGCCCGGCGTGATCACTCTCATCACCGAAGCCATGAGAGCGTGCTGGCAAATCAAGATGCATGACCTGCCAATCGAGGGTTTTACCACCTTTGAAGAGGCTAACGCCCGGTTTGGGAATGAAGGTTATGTGCCTGACGGAACTACCTGCACCAAAAGTCTCCTCCTGAATCAATACGCTGTTTTCTGCCGGACTAAATAGGACTTCAAGGTCACCATCACTTGCGTCTCCATTTCCCAAACACATCATGCTTGCACCGGCTGCCAGTTGCTTCCCGTCTGCGTTAGAAAGAACAAACACAGATTCAGTTCGATAAGTGTAGGTGCCAGGAATCTCAATAGCCCTGCCCAAACGAAGCTGCACATTCAAAAAACGCGACAGGTGTTGCGTCTTGATATGCTTTTAATCGTATTCATGCCTCTCAACGATTGGGACTGCCTCCGGCGCACAACGAAACGCGCCATACTCTTTGGCATATCTTTGTTTTTCACGTTCCACCACAAGCTGCTGGCGTTGCAACAAGTCCGTGGCTTCATCAGGGTTGTTATCCGTCCTGGATTTCGGCGTCACGCATCCGGCGCTCAAAAACGCCAGAAGCAAAAGTGAATGCCTTGATGCTAACATGACAAGAAGAGTTATCTTGTAGAAGCCACGCCGGGCTTGCGGATCTTCATCAGGATCGGGAAGCTCGTCTGAAGTCCCGCGCTGTCGTGTTCGTTTCTCGCGCTGCTGATGGCGCCGTGGCAAAGTTTGTCTTGGTCCTGCACCCAGTTCGCGGCGCGGAAGAAGATGGGGCGCTCGTTTTCGCCTTCGCGGATCTGCACGCCGTTGAGGCCGATGTCGTCGATGATGACGCCGTGGGGCAAACCATGCACGTCGAGGTTGATGATGCCTTTGTCATTCAGGCGAACCGCTCGCAGCCAGGCTTTGACGCTTTGTCCGGGCGCGAGGGTGAGTTCGAGCGGCTTGGTTTCTTCCGCGAGATCACGCATCACGGGTTTTCCACCGGCGTCGGGCTCCAAAACGATGATGAACTTCGGTTTCGCACCGAGGGTGACTTTGCCGAAGCTGCCCGCGTCGTGCGTGAGGCCCTTCGCGGTGGCGGTGATCTTCAGTTTGGACCAGTCGGCATCTTTCGCGGCATCGGGCATGGCATGCAGCGAGCCGCTGATGAGGTCGTGACCGGCTTCAATGATGAGTGGCGAGGTGGCCCAGTAACCGGCGGGCAGGCCGGTGATGTCGATTTGGATGGGATCGTCGAAATTGTCCGTGCGCTCGGCGCGGAAGGAGAAGCCCACGGAGGCGCCGGGCATCACGGTGGGGTTCATGCCGGCGAGTTTGACGCTGAAGTCGGGCTTCGGCTCGCGGATGGCGAGGGAATACACGAAGCGCTCGCTACCCCAGCCGCGGGTGTCGGTGACTTTGACGACGAAACGGCCATCGGCAGGCGCGGTAAAGGTCAGGCGAGAATCGCGGCCGATTTTGCGGTCGCCGCTGTCGTCGTTTTGATAGTTCACGGTGAAAATAGGCAGGCCGTTCGCGGCGATGCTGCTGCCGAGCGGATAGGGCTGCACGACGTAGCAGGGCTCGTCGAGCGAGTGCGAGGTGGCGCTGGTGTCGAAGTAAGCGCGACGTTTGCCATCGTTGATGTAGAAGAAGCAGCCGCCGTCCGGCCCGCGTGGCATGCGGATGATCTTCATCACATCGCCGTTGAACCAGACATACTCGTTCAGCTCCATCTCCTCCCAGTTTTGCAGGCGGATGTCCGGGTTGTTGGCATCGACGCTGCGGAAGTTGTTGTAGCTGTCACGCACGGCCTGCATGAGCAAACGGGCGACGGTTTTGCCATCGGTGTGAAGGACTTCGATTTTCGTGTCCGCCGGCGAGCCTGCTTGAGCGGCGTTGGTTTCGATGATCCACGTCTGGCCTTTTTTGGCATCAAAGGCGAAGTGATCGGTGTCAGCCGCTTTGGTGAGCAAACCGTTGATGTTCGCAGGAATGGAGACGACCTGCGCCTTCGCAATGTCATCATTCCCCTCGACTTCGGCCACCTGCGGCAAGCCACTCACCATCAGCGCCGGACGATCTCGAAAGCGAAACGCTTGGTTTCCAAGCGCCACCGGCATGCGGCCTTCTTTTTCCGGCGTGACCTTCACCACGGCGTTTTTGCCCAAATGATGCCCAATGAGCTTCACCTCTGTTTCCTTCCCCACCTGCGCAGTCAGCGGCGACCAAGCGGTGACATACGGCAAAGCGCCGACGGTGAGCCGATACACATGACCGGCACTGCCATCCATCGTCGTGTTGCTCACGAGGACGTGGTAATCGCCATCCGCAGGCGCTTTCCACGCGAGGAAGGGATCGCTGCCGCTGTCGAGCCCGCGATTCACCGCGAGCACGGTGCGATTCAGGTCGATGATCTCCATCGTGGGCGATTTCGCCGCGCTGCCGATCTGCGCCACGGCAAGGTCGAGCACGAGTTCCTCGCCTGCCTTCGCGGTGATGAGATAGGCGTCATGCTGGCCGGTTTCTGACAAGGTGCCCAAGAGGCTCGCCGGCAGCTTCGCCACCTTCACCGGGCCGCTTTTGAAATCGGCGGCCTTTGTCACGGTCGGCTGAAGTTCGTCAGCATACACTTTGAGCCTTGCGGACTCGCCGGCGGCATTCTTCAACCACACGTCGTAAGCCCCGCGCGGCACCTCCACGCCCGCCGTGATGTGCAAACGAGCGCTGGTGGCTTTGACGCTCTCTTTGGCCACCTGCACCTTCAGCCCCGGATGCGAGGCCATCGGTTGCATGTCATCCGTGAAGTTTTTACCCGCCACCGTCACGAGCAGTTCGCCGCCGATGTGTGCCGCACGCGGCGTGAGGCTCGTCAGCTCGACTTTCACGGCCTTCGCAGGCTTTGGAGTCATGGCTGGCTTCGCGGCATCTATCGTGGCTTTAGGAGTTTGAGCGATGGAAAGCCCGTTAAGGCTCAAAATCGAAAGAAGGATCAAACTGGCGTTTTTCATGATGGGGAAGATTTAAATCGGCAGTTACCAAGGGACGATGAGCGGAATCACCTGACGGCCAAAACGGCGGTAAACGACAAAATCCGAGTCGGTGGTGAAGACCTGGCTCTCGGCGAACATCTCTGACATGCGGACGAGGCAGGCATCCGCAAAGCTCATCGGTGTGTCGTGGTAACGGCGCATGAGGGAAAGCGTCTCCTGTTTAGAATCCGCAAAATCAAAGGCCACGCGAATCACGCCGCGTTCGAGAAGCAGGGAAAGCTTCTCCTTCCCTTCCTTGGCACCCTCCAGAAGGAAGAAACACTCGGACACGACCGCCTCGCAGGTCAGGCATGGCTCGGTCAAGCCCGACCACTGCTGGCGAGCCCAGGCGTGATGCTTGTCGCGGGATCGCAGCGCGGCCACGATCGCGCCGGTGTCAGCGAGTACGGTTTTGGCCATATTTCTTCAGGTGGGCTTTGTTGGCGGAGAGATCCTTCGGCAGCGTGTCATCATGAATGACCAGATCCTCCATCTGGTCCCAGAGCGATGCTTTGGTGGGCGTTTTGGCCGACAGACGGTCGCGAATCACCTCCGAGCGCGTCACCTTGCGCCGCGAAGCCTCGCGGCTGATGTCGAGGAAGAGATTCTCGGGGAGTTTGACGGAAAGAACTTTCATAGGTGGCAGGGTAATACGCTTCTGTCAGGACTTCAATACCGGCTTCGATAGCCAATCGAAGCTACTTCGACGCCTCATAAAGCTGCCATGAGCCATCCACGCGACCCGCGATGAGCTGCGCTTTGTCGGTGAAAGTGAGCGACGAGGTCCAGTCGGGTTGTTTTTCGAGGAGGAGCTTTTCGGTGAGGTCGGCGGTGTTCCAGAGTTTGAGTGTTTTGTCCGTCGCGGTCGAGGCGAGCCGTTTGCCATCGGCGGAGAGCGCAAGATTCAAGATGCCACCTTCATGCGCGAAGCGGCTGGTGAGGATCTTGTTCGTGCCTTCCTTCGCGGCGGCGCTGATGCTCCAGGCGCGGATGCGATTGTCACCACCGGCGGCGAAAAGCGTTTTGCCATCGGTGCTGAAGACGACGCTGGTTTGCTCCTTCGTCGGCTGCGAGAGCGTGTCGAGTCGCTGGCCGGTTGGGATGCTCCAGAGCTTCACCGTGCGGTCTGCGCTGGCGCTGGCGATCACTTTGCCATCCGGGCGGAACGAGAGGCCGTTCACCGCGCCGTTGTGGCCTTTGAGCAGAGCGATCTCCTTGCCCGTCGCCGTGTCCCACAGGCAGATTTTTTGATCGTAGGCACCCGTGGCGATCCATTTGCCATCCGGCGAAACGGCGAGCGCATACGCGGCATCCGTGTGGCCTTCAAAGGAGCGTAGCGCCGTGCCATCGCTCGTTTTCCAGCTCCGCACGATGCCCACGATGCCCGCCTCGCCACCAGCGGCATAGACCGTTTCGCCATCGGGCGAGAACGTGACGGCGTTCACCTTGCCGGTGAAGCTGGTGAGTTTGCGAACGGTGACTTGATTGACCGGATTGACGAGTTCGACCTCGCCGTAGCGTGCGGTGGCGATGAGCTGTGCCTTCGGCGAAAACGCCACCGCCTGGATCGAGCGCTTCGGCGGCACCGTCGGTGCGATTTTTGGTGTGATGACCTCCTTCGGCATCGGTTTCGTTTCCGTGACGAGCGGGCCTTCCGCACCCGCGTTGATCCATGCCTTGATGAGCGCGATCTCCTCCGCCTTCAGTTTCTCGCGCTTGCCCGGCGGCATGAATTCATTCTTTCCACCGCGACCCGAGCGACCTTCGAGAAACTTCACCAGCAGCGACTCCCCCGCCTTCCCCGCCACGATCGCCGCGCCCTCCTCGCCGCCCTTCATGAGCGCCGCAAAGGTATCCAACGCGAACTCACCATCCGCATCGTCCGCGCTGTGACAATCGACGCAGTAGGTGTCCCATAGCGGCACGATCTGCTTGGTGTAGTCCACGCTTTGGGCGTGGGTGGTGGCGATGAAGGCGAGTGAGAGGAGGAGAAGTCGTGTCATGACATCAAGAGACGGGAAGGGTGAAAGCACGCGGAAGCGTCCTGGAGTGCGCCGGTCCCCCGGCGCTTTCGGGTGTCGCTTGGACTGCGAAAAGCTCCAGAGGGCTGGAGCACTCCAGGACGCTGTCGCGAATCTGGAACTTGAATTCCGAAAGCGGGAACAGATACTCCGACCATGAATTCAAATGAACTCCGCAAACTCCAGGCGCTGCCCGTGAGCGAAAAGCTCATGCTGGTGGAGGTCTTGTGGCAGTCGATTGGCGAATCAACGGATGAGCCGGAAGTCAGTGATGCTGAGAAACGCGAACTCGATTCTCGCTGGGCTCGTTTTGAACGTGATCCGTCGCGGGCGATGACGCTCGACCAGTTCGACGCTCTGCTCAAAGCCCGCCG
>JBJONJ010000117.1:0-8071 GCA_046051905.1 Verrucomicrobiota bacterium | reverse complement strand
TTCCGCAGCTCAGCTTCAAAGACGCGATGCAGTATGAGCGGCTCTCGCAGACCTCGTTTGGCGCGAACCTTCCTCCGGGCATCCAATTGCCTCCGCTCGAGCGTCGCAGGTTTCAGAACCTCTTCGAGTTCGGTTGGGAGCTGGACCTTTGGGGTCGTGTGAGACGTGGTGTGGAAGGTGCCAAGGCCAGCGAGGCCGCCGCCGCGGAGACGCTCGCGGCACAGCGCCTCAGCCTCGCCTCAGAAGTGGCGCGTCTTTACTTCCTCGCGCACTCGATGGACAAGCAGATCGGCGTCGTGAACGAGACACTCGAATGGCGTCAGGAGGCCATGAAGCTCCAGGAGTCCCGCTTCAAAGGCGGCCTCGCCAATGAGATGGATGTCTCGCGGGCCAAAACGGAACTTGAGCTCGCCCGCAATGATCTCGCCTCTCTTGAACGCCAGCGTGGCAATGCGGAAAACGCGCTCGCCGTGCTTTGCGGCCAGCTTCCGAGCACGTTCAAGCTTTCACACAATGTCGCGCTGCCCTCGCCACCGCGAGTGCCGGGCGGCCTGCCCTCCACGCTGCTGCAGCGTCGCCCGGACATCCGTGCCGCCGAGCAAAAAATGCGTGAGACGAATGCGCAGATCGGTGTGGCAAAAGCGTCGTTTTTTCCTGCTTTCAAGATCGGCGGCACCGGCGGCCTCGAAAGCATCGGCACCGTGGACTTCTACGACGCGAAGAGCCGCACGCTCACCATCGGCCCCAGCATGACGGTGCCGATTTTCCAAGGCGGCCGGCTCAAAGCGAATCTCGCAGCAAGCAAAGCACGCTACGAGGAAAGCCTCGCCGCCTACCGCCAGAGCATCCTCACCGCCATCCGGGAGGTCGAGGACAGCATGCTGGACTCCCAAGGCTATGCACGGCAGTCCGCCGCACTGAACGACGCCATCAAGGCCGCGCAGGAAACGCAACGCCTCGCCGAGCTGCGCTATCAAAAAGGCCTCGCGAGCTACTTCGAGGTCGTCGATGCCAACCGCACCGTTTTGAACGCCAAACTACTCGCGGCGCAAATCGATGGCCAGCGGCTCGTGGCGAGCGTGGCGATGCTGAAGGCCCTTGGAGGCGGTTGGAAGTAACCGGGCGAAGGTTTTTTCACCGAAGGTTTGCCCTCCATGCGCACGTTGAAGGGCGGCCATGCGTTTCCTGATCTGCCTCCTCGCCTTCGCCGCCTCCGCCTTCACCGCGGAGAAGCCTCTGAACATCCTGTTCTGCTTCGCGGACGATTGGGGGCGCTATGCGAGCGAGTATGCGAAGCATGAGAAGTTCCCGTCGCCGAATCAGGTGGTCAAAACGCCGAACATCGACCGCATCGCCCGCGAGGGAGCGCTTTTCAGTCGCGCGTATGTGAATGCGCCAAGCTGCACGCCCTGCCGCAGTGCGTTGAACTCCGGCCGCTATTTCTTCAACTGCGGTCGCGCGGCCATCCTCAACGGCGCGGTGTGGGACCCGGCGATCCCGAGCTTCGCGCTCACGCTGAAGGACAAGGGGTATCACATCGGCAAGGCCTTCAAGGTGTGGAGCCCCGGTGAGCCGGGCGATGCGCCGTTTGGCGGTCAAGCGCACGCGTATCAGAAGCATGGCGGTCGCTTCAATAACTTCTCCGAGGAGGTCACGAAGATGGTCGCCGCAGGCAAACCACTCGAAGAGGCGAAAAACGAGCTTTATGCCGAGGTGCGCGGCAATTTTGACGACTTCCTCAAAGCGCGGCCAAAGGGTGCGCCGTTCCTTTTCTGGCATGGACCGACGAATGTGCATCGTAAGTGGGTCAAAGGCAGCGGCGAGGCACAGTGGGGCATCAAGCCGGATGATTTGAAGGGCAAGCTGCCAAAGCATCTGCCGGACGTGCCGGAGTTCCGCGAGGATTTTGGGAGCTATCTCGGCGAAATTCAGGCTTTCGATGCGCAGGTCGGTGTGTTGGTCAAAAAGCTCGAAGAAGAAGGCGAGCTCGAAAACACGATTATCGTCATCAGCGGCGACCACGGCGCTCCGGGCTTCCCTGGCGGCAAATGCAATCTCTACGACTTCGGCGTGAACGTGACGCTGGCCATCCGCTGGCCCGGACAGCCTGGCGGACGCTTCATCGAGGATTTTGTGAACCTCATGGACCTCGCACCCACCTTCATGGAGGTCGGCGGCGCGGCCATTCCGCCCGGCGTGAATGGCAAGAGCCTCGTTTCGCTCATGCAGAGCGGCAAAAGCGGCAAAATCGATCCCACGCGCGATTACGTCATCAACGGCCGCGAGCGTCATGTGAGCATCGCCCGCGAGGGAAACCTGCCGTATCCGCAGCGCGCACTGCGCAAGGACGGCTGGCTCTACATTCACAACTTCAAGCCCGAGCGCATGCCCATGGGCGACTACAAGAACCTCACCGACAGCTTCACGCCGACGCAGGACGCGCTGGAAAACAACACCTACGAGGCCTTTCCCGACATGGACAGCTCACCGGCCAAAGCGTGGCTCATCGCGCATCGCAACGACTCGCAATACAAGTGGCACTTCGACTACGCCTTTGCCAAACGACCGCAGGAGGAGCTTTACGACCTCAGCAAGGACCCGGATGCCACCATCAACCTCGCCGCCGAAGCCAGCTTTGCCGCGAAGAAGACCGAAATGGCCGCCGAGCTGATGGCGAAGCTCAAAGCCGTCGGTGATCCGCGTGTAACGCAGGACCCGGTGCCCTTTGAACTGCCGCCCTTCACGCTCGACACCAAATCCGGCGAAGGTGGCAAGAAGAAGGGCAAAGGGAAGGGGAAGGCTAAGGCTGCCAATTAGGCCATAGGCCTGCCTTTTTTATCTGGTCGTTTCCGACTGGTCGGGGTAAAAATCGCGATTTGCTCCGATTTTGAAGCTTTCCCGCCAGCCTGCCAACCGACTCCGCCATGACTCCGGCATGGCGCTGATGTTTGTGCTCATGATGATGGCGCTGCTGATGGTTCTGGTGCTGGCCATCGTGCAGTTCAGCCGTTCGGAGACGAAATCGGCCTCGGTCGTGACGCAGATCACGGAGGTGCGCACTTTGGCGGAGTTGCCGACGAACCTCGTCATGGGCCAGATTCGCGATGCGACTTCCGGCCTCGGCAAAACGAAGACTTGGGCCTCGCAACCGGGCATGATCCGCGTTTTTGGCACGGAGAAGGATGGCACCACAGGCCGTGCGAAGCTGACCGGAGCGTGGAAGCTTTACAGCAGCGGTCAGATGGTGGCGGGAGCGGATTTTGACGCGGCAGCGGAGTCAGCGGCGATGACGGGCTGGCACACGCGGCCGGCCACTTTTTCCGATTTGAACGCTCCCGTGGTCAAACCGCTGCCCGGGGGCGCTTTTCGCAAAGTGTATCCCATTTTCGATCCCGCCGCAGTCGGCTTGATCGATGGCGTGTCACTCGATGCTGCAACGGTGAGCCCCACGCCGCAGCAGCCTGCCCCGATGCCGGTGCGCTGGCTGTATGTGCTGCGTGACGGGCGCTTCACCGTGCCGGTGAAGGAGGAGAATGGCGTGGCGCAGTTTGATGCGGCGGTGGTGAGCCGGGAGAACCCGCTGGTGGGCCGGATCGCCTTCTGGACGGATGATGAGAGCTGCAAGGTGAACATCAACACGGCCAGCGAAGGCACGCCGTGGGATGTGCCGCGGAGTACGAGCTGGACGGACCGCAACTACGCCGCCTATGTGCCGGTGCAGAATGAGTTCCAGCGCTTCCCCGGCCATCCGGCGACGACCTGCCTTAGCACCGTGCTCGGAGCCTTTGATGATCGCTTCAAGTGGAAAGACCCATCGCTGGATGCCAACGGCGTGATCAAAAACACCGCGTTTGTTTCCTACCTAGACTCGATTTACTCGATCACACCTCGGACGAATCACGGCACGGCAGACAACAACACGCAAGGCGGCTCCAGCAAGGTGAACACGAGCCTGGCTGCCACGCTGAGCGGGATGCCGGTGAAGCATGAGAGGCTCTTTGTGTCCGTGGATGAGTTGTTTTATGATCCGCAGCGTGTGCGCAGCGCCTCCACCGCGAGCGCGGCACCGCTGAGCGCGGATGAGCTGCAAATGGCGCGGTTTTACCTCACCGCGCACAGTCGCGCACCGGAGACAAATCTTTGGAACCGACCGCGGGTGTCGCTGTGGCCTGCGCATGATGCCGCGACGGCACCGCAGACGGCCAAGGACAAGCTGCTGGCTTTCTGCGCGAAAATCGGCGGCAGGCAGGTGGCGTGGAAACGAGCCAGCATGTGGACGAGCGCTACTTCTCCGGGTTCCTCACAAGATCCGGCGGCGGATTTCACGCTGGCACCGAACCAGGTGTTGTTTCGCTACTTGCAGCGGATCACCGGCCAGGCCGTGCCGGGGTTTGGTGACGACACCTTCGTGAGCAAATACGGTGAGAATAACCGCAACCAGATCCTGTTTCAGATCTTCGACATGCAGCGCTGGGGACTGAATTCGTGGTGCGCCATCTACGATCCGGGCACGTCCAAACTCGACGCCAAGCAGTCTTACTTCTACCTCCCGCCACGTGCCTACACCGGCAAGAACGGCAGCTACATCGGTGAAGCAGCCGCGAGCCCGGCGGTGGCCACCGCACTGCCGGACAATGCGCAACTGCCATCGGCAGCGCCGGGCCAAACAGCGGCTTTGAAGGCGTTTGGGCGTTTTCCCACCATCGTCGAGGCTGCGGTGGTCTTCATGGCCACCGAAGTGGCCGACAAGGATGGCAAGCCGGTGACTGCCGCATCAATGGGCACGCCGCTGGATGTGGAAAACAATCTGACGAAGGCCAAAACGCCGGATGGCTGGGCTGACAAAACCACGAAGATGCGTGCCTACATCATCCTGCAGCCTTTCTCCGCAGCGATCGGCATGCCGCCTTACACGGCAAACATCCGTTACAAGATCAAAGGCCTCGAAAACTGGGTCATCAATGGCAAACTGCTGTTCCCATCCGGGATTCAGAACGCGGTGAACCGTGCCTGGCGCCCTGCGGGTGCGGCCTCTGAAAATGCTCATGCGACCGCTTACACCGGCCTACATGCGCAGTTTCTCAAAGCGGGCAGTGGCGACAAAGTCGCCGGGCAGTCGAAGGAAGATGACAACTACCCCTTGGTGAGCAATGAGATCGATGTGAGCAAACTGACCACGTTTGACTTCCCGAGTGCAGCAGCTTCCACGATCAAGATCGAGCTCTATTCCGGCTTTGGCACGATCAGCAGCAGCCCGCTGCAGACCGTCGAAATGGAGTTTCCAAAAACGACGGTGCGGGTGCCAAAGATGGCCTTCGATCCTGCTAAGATGACCAATCCAAAGCCTGGCGTGCCGCAGACGCCCTTCATGGCCTTCAATGAACGCATCAAAGCTGGCAACCTGCGCAACCAGCTAATCGGTTACGGCGACACGGTGCGCTCCATTGTTGTCGATGCTCTCGGGCCATCGAAAGGCGATTACCGGCATATCGCCGCGCTGCCTTTTGTGCCGAAGAATTACTTCAAGCCCCACCCCAACTACTTCAGCAACCCGTCCAGCACGAAAACCAATGATCACATCAATCCAGCCGCCTGCTATTGGGATGAAGCGCAGAGTCTGCGTTACGCCGCGAACAACTTCCAGGGGCACTACGGGCGCACCCACATCCGTTCCGGCCTGGGTGCCAACGGCGGGCAGCAGCACATCTGGCAAGCCTCCGGCTATGTCTTCAATGCCAGCGGCAACGCGGTGACCAAACCTTACGGCCTCGTCAAAGACGTTGCTTATTGGCAGGACTGCCAGCCTGCGTGCCCCATCCTGCTCGATGGAGCCATGAATGCGGACTCACGGCCCGGTGATTGGGACAACGGCATCGGCCGCATTGAGGACGGGCCGTATATCAACAAACCAGACGAAGGAGGTCAGGAAGTCGGTGGCAACGGCTACTACAGCCGGGGAGGCTTCACCGAAGAAAAAGGCCGCAACTATGCCCCCAACCGACAAATCAGCTCCGCCATCGCTTTTGGCTCACTGCCCAGCGGTATCCATCCCACACCGGCGAGCCAGACATCGAGCGTTCCGCGGCCTTGGCAGACGCTGCTTTTTTGTCCGAATCCGCCCTCACGTGTCACCGCGAGCACGAGCCCGCCGACGGAGCTCGATCACTACGGCTTCAAATCGCCGCGTGACCACCTGCTGCTCGATCTCTTCTGGATGCCCGTCGTCGAGCCTTACGCCATCAGCGAGCCGGCATCGACCGCGGGCAAGATCAACATGAACTACCAGATGATGCCCTTCACGCACATCACACGCGCCGCCGGACTGCACGCCGCCATGCGAAGTGTGCGCCTCACGGCGCTGCCTGCCGCCATGGCCTGGGCCTCGAATGCCAATCCCTCGGGGGCCAGCACGCCGCAGAAGCAGTTTTGCTACAAAGCCTTCCTTGATGCGGACAATCTCAGGTTCGACACCAACTACAACGTCAACATGACCGAGACGCTGCAAGGGTTCCAGGCCCGCTTCGGCAGTGGCGACCTCTTTCACTCCGCATCGGAGATTTGTGATCTCTTCCTCGTGCCGGAGCCCATCACCGGACACAGCTACATCAGCAGCAACAACCGCACCGGCAAAACTCTCTCCAAGCCAAGCCAAAGGCCCAAAATCGGCGACATGATCAGTTGGTGGAATGGTGACCCGCAGCAGCCTGATGACGGCATGAAGCTCACTGGGGACAACACCCGCGAATCACCCTACAACCAACTCTACCCGCGCCTCACCACCCGCTCGAATGTCTTCCAGGTGCACTACCGCGTGCAGGCATTGAAAAAGGTCCGCAGCACCGTGGCGACTGTTTGGGATGAGAAAAACGACCGCGTCGGCGCGGAGCAGCGCGGCTCTGTCATTTTGGAGCGCTACATCGACCCGAATGACGCGACACTTCCCGACTTCGTGGCGAATCCGGACGCCGATGGAGCGCTGGATGACCACTACCGCTTTCGCATCCTCCGCAGCAAAATTTTCGCGCCATGAAGCTGGCTGCCAGGACATCGCCACGGCCTTTCAGCGCTGCCTTTTCGCTGGTGGAGGTCATGCTGGCCGTCGGTATCGTCGCGGTGACGATGGTGACACTGCTCGGGCTGCTGCCGGGCAGCCTCAGCAACATTCAGGACTCCACCATCAATGGCGCGGAGGCCCGTGTGCTCCAGGCCATCATGGCCGACTACCAGCAGCGCGACTGGTCGAGCATCCTGCAGCAGCAATCGTCCGCCACCGCCGAGTTGCTCTACTTTGACCCCCATGGCTTCCGCGTCGCGGCCACGGATCGCGAGGCCTTCCTCATCGCGCAGGTCAGCATCCTGCCCGCGCCGCTGCTCCCCGGCTCCACCGTGACGAATCCTCGCCTGCGCACCCTGCGGCTGCGCACCAGCCGTGACGTCATGGCCGGCGTGGCGGCTTTTGATGCCAAGCATGTTTTTCGCCAAACCCAGGCCGTCCTGCCGCAGATGGACAAGAGCCCATGAAGCCCGCCTCTCACCGCCGTGCTGCCGGGTTCACCTTCGTGGAGCTGATGGTCGCCATCAGCATCACCGCGCTGCTGCTCGTGCTGATGTCGCAGATGCTCGGCAGCACCCAGCTCGCGTGGAAAAACACCCGCTCCAGCGTCGGCACCTTTCGGGATGCCCGGAATGCCTTTGAAACGATCTCACGCCGCCTCAGCCAGGCCACGCTGAATGCTTACTGGGGCTACAACGACCCTGCCAATCCCACGTTTTACCAGCGGCAGTCCGAGCTTCATCTCGTCAGCGGTCCTGCGCAGGTGCTCATGCCTGCCCAGGCGCTCTCTCCCGGGCACGCGATGTTCTTCCAGGCTCCGCTCGGCTTTGCCGAAAATGCCGAGGTGCAGCGCCTCAATGACACGCTGAATACCATCGGCTACTGGGTTTCCTTTGGTGGCGATCTGCCGCAGCGGCCCAAGTGGCTGCGTGACGACACCGCCCGTCACCCGGAGCGCATGCGCTTCCGGCTCATGGAGTTCCGCCCGCCGACGGAGGCCATCGATCTCTATCGCAT
>JBJONJ010000116.1:0-11781 GCA_046051905.1 Verrucomicrobiota bacterium | reverse complement strand
CCGAGGAGCAGGAGTCCCGCATTCAGGATGCGGGCGGGATCCGAGAGCGTCTGCGCGGCTTGAGCAGGCGTGGTGATCAAAAGCGGCTGGAAGGTGCGCATCACCCCGCCGGTAAGCGGCTGCGGATGCAGCGTGGCGATCGCCGCCAGCCAAACGATGAGCTGGGAGAGCGTCTCAAAGCTCCACGAAGCCACATGAAAGCTCTGCTGCGCGACTGCTTGTCCGCGAAGCCTCGCCAAACAAAGCGGAAAGCTGATCATCGCGATCACCAGCCACATCAGCAACCAAAGAACCTGCTGCGAGGCCAGGCTCACACTCAGCGCCAGCACCCACAGCGGCCACGGCAGCCAACTGATCGTGGCGAAAGATCCCGCGCCGCTCGGTTGAGTCGTCGTCAAAGCATTCAACAACGTGCAAAACACCGCGGAGAGCCATGCCATCATCGCCACACCGGCGGCCACATTCGCAGCTTCACCCGCGCGAATCGCCTGCGCCATCCAGCCGCCCCAGCCCATGAAATGCAGCACGTCCTCGATGACGATGAGCCAAACCACGCCATGCAGGCAGAGCGATTGCAAACGCGCCCGCAACGGCTTGCCAACTCCGCCGAGCACTTCGCCAAACAGCGGCACGGCAAGCACGAGTGCTGGCGCGAGGTACTCCCAAAGTTCCGCGCCAAACATGAGACGCCAGTCCTTCAACTCCGCATCGAGCTGGAAGGGCATCAAGGTCTCCACCGGCTTGCCGAGCGATCCGATCCACCAACCCACCAGGCTCCACGCCAGCGCTGCGACCGGAAACAAAGCCACCGCACGTCCCAGCAAACTAGTGATCAAAATCACGACACGGCCACAAGCCTCCGCCAGCCACGAAAGCGTGTAACCAGCACTCGCCGCGGTGAGCATGGCGAGGCTGAAAACGAGAGCGCTGCGTCCGCCGCGAGCGAGCAGAGCTGGATCAAAAAGGCCTGACCATCCGGAAAAGAAGCCCGCGCCACCGCTCAACGCGATCACGCACGATGCCAGCATGCCACCGAGCACGATACGCACTGGCAGCCAGCGTGGCGGATTCGGCAGGACGGTGGAGATCATTCGTCAGGCAGCTTCAATTCGAGCGTGGAGGGCGTGCGGGAAGGCGTTTTCGATTTGAAGGCCAGCTCGCGCAGCGTCCACGAGGTGCGCGGCTTGTTCGCCGCCAGCGTGGCATTCACGGCAGCATGATCGACGGTGTGAAACAGTGGCAGCATGGCTTGCAGCGGCAGCAGACGGCCTTCGAGCTGCCTCACGCGTTCCGCGGCAGACGCAGGCTCGAATTCGGTGGCGAGTGCTTCGAGCAGTAAATCGGTCTGCGGGTCCTCGATGCAGGCAAAATTCGTTCCACCGGGTTTTGCCTGCGAGGAGTGCCACCAGGGAAATTGATCCCACGAGACCTCGAAACGCTGCTCAAGCATCACCGCGTCGAATTCACGGCTCGCAAGACGCGCGGCGAGCATGTCAGCCGAAGCGAGTGTCTCCAACCGGATGTTGGCACCGAGCTCTCGCCACTGCGCCGCGAGCAAGTTGGCCGTCTGCGTGACCACCGGATCACCGGTCACGAGCAGCAGCGAAAATTCAAACTTCCGTCCCGAATTACGTCCGATGCCATCCACTCCCGGCAGCCAGCCTGCGTCTGCCAGCACACGCTTCGCCTTGGCAGCACTCCATGGCACACGCGGGGCCTTCGTGTGCAGCCACACGCCCGGCGGGAAGAGACTGCCATCCGAAATGGTGTGCTTTCCTGGCAGCGCGGCGGTGATCGAGGCCACATCCGTAATCATCGCCAGCGCCTCACGCGTGCGCACATCGGCCAGCACCGGGCTTTTCATGTTCCAAAGCACCACGAGGCGGCGATTCGGCGGCGTGAGACAGGTGAAGAGATCCTCATGGTTCCCCGCGATAGTCGCCGGCCACACGAGGTTGGTTGTTTTCGTGCCAAGCCCGACCTCTGTCATCAACGGCGAGGCATTGAAGTGGAACAAGAAACGCGGTGACTCCGTCCGCGTGCCCACCGGCGTGAGCGAGAGCGTGCGCGAATCGAGATGCGTCAGACGAAACGAGCCCGCGCCGGGAGGTGGCGTGAGGGTGAAGGCCTTGTCGTCATCCCTCTCGTGCGCTTTCCACCACGAGGCGGGCAGCACCGGCAGTCCCGCCCAGCCGCAGAGCGCGGGACCGTAGCGACTGCGGAAGACCACGCGCAGTTGGTTGCCGCCGTTTTGAATCTCCATGTCTTGGATATGGCGCAGCGTCTCGCGGTTTGGCAGCAGCCACGGCCGGCGGCTCACCTGCTCGATCGTGGTCTTCACATCCCAAGCCGTCACCGGCGTACCATCATGCCAGGTCTGGCCCTGGCGCATATCGAGATCGAGCGCGGGCTCGCTGAGCGCGGAAACCTCACCCATCAGACCGATGCGCACCTCGGTGGGCACTTTCGACGCCAAGTGACTGCGGAACTCATCCAGCAAACGCTGCGCGGGGCCGACGGTGACGATCTCAAAAGCATTGTCGCGATCAAACCACACGCGGCGGATCTGCTTCGCGAACGGCGAGTCGGCGAAAAAGCGCTGCGCAATGCCCCGCAGCGGCTGCTGCGACTCGACACGCCAAAAAGCGACCTTTTGCAGCATCAGATCAGCGATGACTTCGAGCGCCTTCGACGTGCCCGCATGCGTGGCATCGTTGAAATTAAGCACGAGGCTGTTCGCCACGAGCCGCACGGTGCTCAGATGCCATTCCGCCCAGCGATTGCTCTCGCCGAGCTGGGCCTGAAGACGCTCCTGCGCCAGCTTCGCAGTCTTGTCATCGGCAAACCAGCACGTCACATCCTGCGACCAGCGCCACAACTCGGCGAGCGCCGGCTGCAGCGTGCCATCGCCTCCCACACGCATGAGCGGTTCGTGCACGAGGTCGATGATTTGTCGCTCCGCCTCCGTGCGTGGCGCGTAAGGATGCAGCGCGGGCTTGGGATCGGTGAGCATCGCCACCACGCCCTCACCGCGCATCGCCCGAACGGTGCGCGATTGCTCCGCGGCCCACGAGGCCAGGGCTAGCACCGCGAAGGGCACGGCCATCAAAAACAAGCGAAGCGTGATGGTGGCACGGGAGGTTTTAGGTTTGATCGTGTGCGTTTCGCTCTGCTGTTTTTCTGCTATTGACACGACAAGATCGGATTGAACCACGGCGAGCTGTGAACGCACCACCGAAAGCTCTTCCCGCTCCTCTTCGAGGATGCGACGGGTTGAAGTGAGTTGCTCTTCCGCGGTGGTGAGCTGTCGCTTGAAATCACGAAGAGAGGTCTCGATCTGGCTTTGCTGATTCACCCGATCGTTTTCAGCGTCTTCGAGGTTTTTTTTCGCGTCGGCCAGCTTTTGCTGAACCTGCTTGAGCTGTGCGGTTTTGGCGGTGAGGTCGGCTTCGAGGCTGGCAAGGTTCGTGGAATGCTCTTTTTGCTTCTGCGAGGTTTTCAAGTCGAGGTCACGAAGACGGGCAGTGGCCTCGTTTTCGCGGGCTTGAAGCTCATCAAGGCGTTTCTGGGCTGCTTGAAGGTCGGTCGTCTTTTGATCGTGCTGCGAGCTGAGGGCATCGAGAGCGGCCTGGCGTTCCTTCTGCCAGACTTCGGACTTTGCCACCGCCGCTTGAAGCATCGAAAGGGATTCCTCGGCGAGGCGGGCCTGATCGCGCAGCATTGCGGATTCCGAGCGAGCCTCATCCAGCTCCTGACGAGCAGCTTCTGCCTGCGCTGTATCTTCGGCTTTGCGCTTGGCAAGAGCTTCCAGGAACTGCTGAGCCTCCACTGCCTCCTTCGTGATCCTCGCCAGTGACGCAGTCTTTTGCTCCTGCTGGGCGGACAGCGTGGCGATGACCTGCTCGATCTTCACGGTGGTGTCCTGCAGGCGTTCCAGCGATTCCTCGCGGATGCGGATCTGCCCGTCGCGCTGGCGGAGAGTGACCTGGCGCTCGGCGAGTTGCTTCTCCGCTTCGCCAATCCGCTGCCGGATGCCTTCGAGCCACTGATCCTCATCCACGGCGGCGGTGCGCACCTGCTGGAGCTTCTTCTGCTCTTCCGCCGCCTGCTGCTTGAGCTGCGCGAGCTGCTGATTCGCGTTCTTGTCATCCGCGGCGAGCGCCTCCAGACGTGCGCGGGCCTCCACGAGCTCCTTCTGAAGCGCTTCGAGCTGCTTGTTTGTCTCGCTCACGCCTTCGCGGGCTTGGGCGGCGCGATTTTCCTCAGCCGCGGCCTGCTGCTTCAGCTCCTCAAGCCGATGCCTGAAGGCCGCCTCATTCTTGCTGAGGGATTCGAGCAGGCTTCCGGCCTTGGTGGTTTCGTCACCGAGGGCGTGCAGCTTCTTTTCGCGAAGCTCGATGTCACGCTGGAGTTCCTTCAGCTTCTCACGGGCGCTTTGGGCCTGCTCGTCGAGCTTTGCCATAGCAGCGGTTTTTTCGTCGTGGCTTGCCTTGAGAGCTTCGAGAGCGTTTTGAAGCTCCCACAGGGCGTTGTCATTGCGCAGCGGAATGCGGGTGGTGAGCGAGGAAACTGCACGCTTCAGCCGGAACACGGCACGCAGCGGGCCGAAGCTAAGGTGATCGCCATCACGCAGGATCTGCGAGTCCACCCGCTGGTCATTCACATACGAGCCGGTGCGCGAGCCGAGATCCCGCACCTCGGCGGAGCGGTCAGGATGCAGGATGATCTCCGCATGATGACGCCAGACCTCCGGGTCATCGACGATGACGTTGTTATCCTCCTCGCGGCCGATGGTCATGCGCTCCGAGCCGGCAAAGATCATCTCCTGACCGTCTTCGAAGATGATGGTGGGCGTGGCCATGAAACGCGGATAAAAAGAAAGGGCGAAAGGTTCGCCGAACGTAGCGGAGGCCGGAAAACGCCGCCAGTTTGAATTTCCCTCCGTCGAAACGTATTTCAGCCGCATGAAAGCCCTGCTCTGCCTCCTTTTCTCGATGTCGTTATGCCATGCCCAGGACTGGCCGCGCTGGCGCGGACCGGCGACGGATGGGCGATGGAACCCGCCGGGCCTGCCAGCGGATTTCGCGAGCCGTGAACCGCAGCGGTTGTGGAAAGCGGACATCGGCGCGGGGTTTGGCGGTGTGACGGTGAGTGACGGTCGCGTCTATGTGATGGACCGGCAGAAGCAGCCGAAGGAAGTGGAACGCGCGCTGTGCTTTGATGGGGCCAGTGGCAAGCTGCTCTGGCAACATGAGTGGGAGGTGAGCTACGGCGGGATGGACTACGGCACCGGTCCGCGGGCCTCGGTGAATGTGAGCGAAGGCCGAGCGTATGCGCTTGGAGCCACCGGCGTGGCTTTGTGCCTCGACGCAGCCAGCGGCAAGGTGGTGTGGGAGGTGAACACGGTGGAGACCTTTGGCGCGAAGGTGCCGACGTGGGGCTTTGCAGCCTCGCCAGTGCTCGATGGCGGTCGCGTGCTGCTGCATGTGGGCGCGAAAAAGGGCAGCGTGATCGCTTTGGATGCCAAAACAGGCGCGGAAGTGTGGCGCGGCGGTCCTGATCCGGCGGGGTATTGCACGCCGGAGATCATCACACATGAAGGCGGGCGGCAGCTCATCGCGTGGGGGCCGGAAAACATCCAAAGTTTGAACCCGGAGAGCGGTGCGGTGCTTTGGACCTATCCTTACAAGATCACTTACGGCGTGAGCATTGCCCAGCCACTCTACCGTGACGGCGTTTTGATGGTTTCCGGCTACTGGCATGGCACGAAGGCGCTGCGTCCCGACGCGGGCGGCGCGAAGCTGCTGTGGGAAAACGAGTCCGACATCTGTGGCCTGATGTCCGCGCCGCTCTCCAAAGACGGCGTCGTTTACCTGCTCGACAAAAACCACGGCCTGCAAGCCTTGGAGCTCAAGACCGGCAAGATCCTCTGGAGCGATGAAAACACGCTCACGCCGAAGGACCGCAATCCACAGATGAGCCTCGTGTGGATGGATGAGTCGAAGAACCTCGCCGCGCTGCTCAATGCGAGCGGCGAACTCGTCTATGTGCGGCTCACGCCCGAAGAACGCGAGGAACTGGCTCGCTGGCAGATCATCGGCAAGACGTGGGCGCACCCGGCTTTCGCGGGTGAGCGGCTGTTCGCGAGGGATGACAAGGTTTTGGTGGGGTGGAGGCTTTGGTAGGCGCACTCGCCAGAGTGCGGGGAGGCCTCATTCTGGCGAATGAGCCTACGAATTCGCTTAACGCCCCTCAAACCGATCCCGTCCCTTTGCCAGCGCCTCGATCTTTCGATCGGCGATGCTGCGCTTGAGCATCCAGAAGCCGCAATCGGGATGGATGAACTTCACGCGGCCGGTGCCGAGCTTCTTTTCGGCGGCTTCGATGCGGCGGGCGATCTCGTCGGCGGATTCGATGTGGTTCACCTTGATGTCCACGACGCCGAGGCCCACACCGATTTTCGGATCGAGCTCTTTGAGGGCATCGAGATCGGCCGGCGGACGATGCGCGAGTTCGAGCACGAGGTGGTCGGCATGCAGCGAGTTCAAAAAGTGGATCAGCGCGGCCCATTCGCCTTTTTGGATGGTCTGGCCGCCGTAGTTGCCGAAGCAGAAGTGGACGGCTTTGCGGCCTTTGACGGCATCGAGCACGCGATTGATGCCCGCAGCGGCGAGGGGAGCATCGGCGGGATTGCCGGGGATGTTGGCTTCATCGACTTGAACGCAGTCGCATTGCAAATCGGCGACCTGGGCGGCCAAAGCATCGGCGATGGCCATGTTCAGCGCGGCGAAGTCATGGTAGTGCGTGTCCAGCAGCGTGCGGGCGAGCATGTAGGGGCTGGTAAGCGTGAACTTGAACGCTCCGCCGGCCACCTTCGCGGCTCGGGCGCAGTCTTCGGGCAGATTCAAAACGCCCTCGGTGATCGGGCCACGCACCACCGCGGCCGGTTTGCTGCGGAAGGCCATCTCGTGCTTGGCTCGAAACGCCGCCGTGTCCGCCCGGCCCACGCGGCTGTCGATGCCGCCGAGCTTATGGACGAAGTATTCGATCATGCCGTTCGTGTCGGGATGATTCACATCGAAGCGGTAAAGCTCGCCATCGGTGGGCAGATCGATGCCGGCCTGGCGTTGCGTGTCGAAGACGACGCGCGTGGCATCGACGACGGCCTGCTCGCTGGGCAGGGCGGCGAGCCATTCGGGGATGGGATAGGAGCCGACGGTGGTGGTCTGGATCATGGCCCGCTATCAACGCGGCGGTTGGCAGCGAGAAGCGGCAGGGTTTGATTGTCCAAAGACAGGGATGATTCGGCCATGCGAGCATGCTCGGCACTTGCATGGCGGTGGAAACGGCGTTTTCACTGCCCTCCATGTCCCATTCCGCCCCCGCGTCCACGCAGATCGACCTGAGCCGCCTCGGAGAGCCCGTTTACCGCGGCTCCGTGCAGAACCTCTACGCCACGCCGGATCATCCCGGCTTTGTCGTGTGCGAGACGACGGAGGCCGGCTCGGTCTTCGACGTGGGCTCGATCTTCAAAATCGAGGGTAATGACCTCAACCGCGCCATCTTCCGCCACGCGATGTATTCCCGCCTCGCCCAGCCGGAGACGTGGAAACGCGTCAAAGCGGCCATCGAGGCCTCGTCGATGGCGCCGCAGCTTCGCGAGGAGCTGCTTACCGGTCCGTTTGAGCGCATGCTGGAGCAGGGCGCGGTCACGCATCATCTCGGGATGCTCGATGCTGTCACCGGCGCGGTCGTTCGCGAGGGCATGCCGGCGAACCCGAGCTGCTTCAATGTGGTGCGTCGCTTCCCCGTGATGCATCCGCCGCAGCGCCAGCTCCTCGGGACCTTTGTTTTTGATTACGCGCAGTTCCATCAGAGCAGCAGCTACGTCATTCCGTTGGAATACATCGTGCGCTTTGGCGTGACGAGCGGGTCCTCCATCTTCAAAAAATACCAAAGCCTCGGCGAGGCCGCGAAGCGTGCCTACGAGCAGGAGATGGGCCTCACGAAGCCGATGAAGGTCTGGGAGATGCTGGAGCGCCCCGTTTATGATCTCACCAGCAAATACGAGCCGGAAGATCGAGCCGTGAGCAAGCAAGAAGCCCTCATCATGAGCGGCCTCAGCAGCCAGGACTTCCTCGATACGATCAAAATGTCCATCCTCGGCGGCTGGGCCGTTCGCGAGCTGCTGGAGAACGCCGGGTTGCTGCTGTGGGATCTGAAATGGGAATTCGCCGTGGATGGCGAGGACCTGCTCTTCGTCGATACCATCGACGCCGACTCCTTCCGCGGCACCTCCTTCGTCGAGGTCGAGGGCCGCAAGCTCGTGGTCCACTTCAACAAGCAGGCCATGCGGGATTACTATCGTCTCGTCGAGCCCGAGTGGTTCGCCGGCATCAACGACGCGAAGCAGCATGCGCAGAAGATCGGCCAGCCGTTCAAGCAGGTGCTCCGCGAGGGCCAGGCCGCTGGCAAATGGCCCGCCACGCCAGTCGTCGATCCTGCCTTCCTCGATCTCCAGGCCCGCAAAACGGCGCTCATCCGCGAGCATGTGCTCGCCGCGCGGCCCGCCGCCGCCATCCGCGCCGACCTTGAGGCTGCCGGAGCCGCCGAGGTGGAGTTTTACCGCTCCAAAGGCCTCGTGAAAGCGCTGCTCGACATGAACGCGGTGGCGTGAAGCGCTTTGAATGAGCCTCCGCGCATGATGCGAGCGGTGTGTTTTACATCTTGACCAACGCCGCTGCGCTCATGCATCCTCACTGCCGTTTTCTCCCCGGATGAATCTACGCGAACAACTCCGCAATCTGCTGCCCGATCTCCTTCCGGATGATCCGGCGGATGCCATCAAAGGCACGGAACTCATCCGCCTTGTGCGCCTGCGCCTTGGCGATGGTTACAGCGATGCCACGCTGCGCTATCACTTCTCGATCCTCAGCTACGATCCCACCTCGCCCATCGCGAAGGTCGATCAAGGCCAGGGCTACTATCAGCGGCAGAAGAAGCTCTCCGGCTCGAACGGCGTCGTGAGGCAAAGCTTCTTCGACGACGCGAATGAAGGCGATCAGGCCTGGTCACGCTATCTGCGGCTCGTGGCCATTTATGAGCGCCTCTGCCTGCTGCGCGGCCACTATCCTTTTTTGCTGAACCGCACCAGCAGCGGTGCGCCAAGCATGGAAGGCGAATGGGATGTGCCTGACCTCGTGATGGCTGAGTGGGATCTCGATCCCGCGTCTGAGGATGGCGCCCGTTTCGACGAAAGCATGCTGAACCTGCGCCGCCATCTCGGTGGACCGGAGGTGGGTCTCTCCGGCGTGCGTCTGCAGCTGGGTGTGACGCTCGACACCTTCAGCGCGGATTTCTTCCAGGCACTCAGCGCCACACGGTGGACGCTGCAAAGCGAGCTCGTCATCGCCGAACCAATGCCCGATGAGGCGTTGGTCGATGCGCTGCGCAGTCTCGGGCATCAATTCGGCGTCGGCATCAGCACGCTCGGCATTCCGCTGAGCCAGCTCGATGCGCTGCCCTCCGCGAAGGACATCCGCGCGATGACCTCCGGCGAGTTCGAGCACGTTCACAACCGCCTACACGTGCAGAAGATCACCATCGCCAACCCGCGTCATGCGATCGATTGGCCGGCACTCTCCGCGCTGCGCAAAAAGCACGAACCCGTCGCCGAGATGGTGCGCTGGCTGTCCGACTGTCTCGCGAAACGCCAGCCTGAATGGGCCGGTGGCGTGGTGAGGTAGGTAGCTCAGGACTTCAGCACTTCTGCCACGGCCTGGAGGATCGTCTCGACCTCCGCCAGCCTTCCCACGCCTTCGTAGCCGCAGGCGAGCATGCCTTCGGCGGGCTCCACGAAGCGGGCGCCGTAGCCGCGGAGGGTTTCGACGTTCTTCAACGTCGCGGGGTGCTGCCACATTTTGCCGTTCATGGCCGGGGCGATCAAAATTGGGGCTCGCGCGGCGAGGGCGATGGCGGTGAGGGCGTCGTTGGCGAAGCCGTGGGCCATGCTGGCGAGCAGGTTGGCGCTGGCGGGTGCGATCAGGAGCAGGTCGGCCTCGTCAGCGAGCTGGATGTGACCGGGCTGCCAGCCTTCTTTTTCGGCGAAGAGATCCGTGATGACGGGATTCTTGCTCAGCGTGCTCAAAGTGAGCGGCGTGACGAATTCGAGCGCGGCCTTCGTCAGCACGCACGTCACGCGGTGGCCGGCCTTGGTGAGCTGGCTGGCGAGGTCCGCGGCCTTATAGGCGGCGATGGAACCGGTGATGCCGAGGATGATGCGTGACATGCGGCGTGACCTTAAACACGAAAAACGCCGCGGGAAAGCCCGGATGACGAACAGCTTGCCTTCACGCGGGCGAGAGAGCACTGTCACCTGCCCCAACCAACCACCGCATGCGTTGCCCCAAATGCAGCAGCTCCCAGGATAAAGTGATCGACTCCCGCGAGGCGCGGGAGGGCTCTGCCATCCGCCGTCGGCGGGAGTGCATGAAGTGCGGTTTCCGGTTCACGACCTATGAAATCGTCGAGCGCGAGGAGCTGCGGGTGGTGAAGCGCAATGGTGCCCGTGAGAATTTCAACCGCGACAAGCTGCTCAGCGGCGTGCGCAAGGCCTGCGAGAAGCGCCCCGTGAAGATGGAGGACATCGAGCAGCTCGTGGACGACATCGCCACGGAGCTGGCGGAGGAGGGTTACCGCGAGATCCCAAGCACGGTGATCGGCGCCAAGCTGATGCGCGGTCTCGAAGCGCTCGATCATGTGGCCTACGTGCGCTACGCGAGCGTTTACCGCCAGTTCGAGGATGTGGGCGAGTTCATCGACGAGATCCAAAGCCTCGGGAAACGTCGTCTTCGCGAAAAAGGCCAGGTGGAGCTCTTCAATCCGAAGAAGAGCTGAGGTCCACATTCGCCAAAGCCGTGCCGAGGCGTGTGCATTCTTTTTTGAGCTTCTCCAGCAAGGCGCGGGCACCAAACAGATCGCCATCCTGCGCAAGGTGGCAGAGGTGTGAGGCCGTCTCGGAGGCGCGGGTGGCGGTGTACACGCCGAGCATGCCTTTGAGCGAATGCGCGGCTTCGTAGAGCGCGACGGCGTTTCCAGCGCTGAGAGCAGCGGAGGCATCCTGGAGGAACTTGCCGCAGTCCTCCGCGTAGATCGTGATGAGCTCGCGGGCCATTTCAGGGCCTCCAGCGGCAGCGATGAAGGCCTCTGGCTTGAAGGCTGGAGCGCGTTTTTTCGGCTTTGTCGCCTCGGCGGGTTCTCCGGTGATCTCGAGACGCGGCGGCGCGGCGGTGCGGCCGTGCATGAAGCGCTCCACGGCATGCAGCAGCTCGGCGCTGTGGATCGGCTTCGAGACGTAGTCGTCCATGCCAGCGGCGATGCATTGCTCGCGGTCGCCTTTGAGGGCATTCGCGGTCATCGCGATGATGGGGACGTGGCCGCCGTGCTTCTCCTCGATCTGGCGGATGGCCGCGGTGGCCTGGAAGCCGTTCATCTCCGGCATGTGCACATCCATCAGGATGGCGTCGAAGTCTCCATCGCGCACCTTTTCGACCGCCTCCTGGCCGTTGTTGGCGATCTCGACGCGGTGGCCGCGCTCTTCGAGCAGCTTCGCGGCCACGAGCTGGTTCACGCGACCGTCCTCGACGACGAGCACCTTCATCGACTTCTCCGCCAGACCAAGCAGCGGACCGGTGGAAGACGCGGCGGGACGATCCATGCTGTCGTGCGTGGCCTCGCCAAAGACGGCGGTGAAATGAAACGTGCTGCCCTTGCCAGGCTCGC
>JBJONJ010000115.1:0-3411 GCA_046051905.1 Verrucomicrobiota bacterium | reverse complement strand
CTCCCACCGATCGACGAGACCCTCGCCGACAAGCTCATCATTCTGAAGTGCCGCAAGCCCGAGCCGCCACCGGGCCACCCAGAGGAGATGCAGGCCCTGCTGCAAATGGTCGACCGGGAGTTGCCCGCCTTCGCGCACTACCTCGACACGCTGTCTATCCCGCCCGACTACGCTGAACCCCGGACAGGCCTCCGCCACTACCACAACCCGGAGATCGTAGAGGCCCTCCAAGGCCTAAGCCCAGAGGCCAAGCTCGACCAGCTAATCACCGCCGCCTTCTTCCAAGATTCGACCGAGTGGGAAGGCAAGTCGCTCGAGCTCGAGACCGCGTTGACCCGCTGGGACAGCCCATGGCGCCATGAAGCGCAACGACTCCTCAGCTACAACACCGCGTGCGGGGTCTACCTCGCCCGCCTCGCGACCGCGATGCCCGACCGTTATCGGAAGAGGATCGTCCACGGTGATCCACGCTGGCGGATCCTCGCCCCGAAAGGCCCACCAAGCCCCTACGAGCCCGAATGACCCGAAGGGTGGGAGGGGTGGGAGGGTCCGAGCAACTCCTCAGCCGCATCAGCAGTATCCCAAGAACCAACCAACACCGTTTTTTTGAAGAACTCAAAAGTACCCCACCACCCCTCCCACCCAACCAGGTCAAGGAGTCTCCTGCCCCCCTCCCGAAAACAGGTGAACGCGAAACCCCGTTGCCTCTGAGCGACTAAAATTTAGAAACAATGGCTAAGCTCTCCACTGCCTTACCTTGACCTCACCGAACTGAACTGAGGGCGGGGCGGAAGCCTAGGTTGTTGAAGCACATACCCGGGCCACGCGCGTGCCGGCTAGCCGATCGCACGAACCCGGCGACATCGGTCCAACTGCCCCCGCGGAACACGCGACAGGAGCCTGAGCTTGCACCTGTCGGATCCGTTACACTCCTAGTCGGGTAGTCCCCGTACCAGTCTGAACACCACTCGTAAACATTCCCCATCATGTCATTCAACCCCCACCCATTGGCACCTCGCTGCTTCACCGGATGAGGTTTTCCTGCCGAATTGCCTGACCACCACGCGATCGCATCCAACTCCCCATGCCTCGAGCCAGTCGTCCCAGCCCGTGCCGCGTATTCCCACTCCGCCTCCGTCGGCAAGCGCCACTCCCAACCCTCAGGTATTATGCCTTCAGTTCGTTGTTTGGCCGTCAGCTTCCGACAATACTGTACAGCATCAACCCAGTTCACCGTCTCAACTGGTTGGTTCGGACCTTTGAAATTCGATGGATTGCTCCCCATTATCACCTCCCACTGAGCTTGTGTGCATTCCGTCTCCGACATGAAGAATCCCTGAGTTAAAACCACTTGGTGCTGGACCTCATCAGAAAGTTGACCTGCCTCGCCAAGAGGACTCCCCATGATGAATTGTCCAGGTGGTATCCACCGAACCGGAATGTCGTCGACTCGCACTTGGACTCCAGCTTCGATCAGAGAAACCAGTCCGTACCTGAGGAAAAACCACTTTTCGTAGCTGACCAGCGGATTCTTCCATCGCAATTCAGCTTCTGCCGTCGCTTTAGCTAAAATGGGGGATAATTGTTTAAAATACGATTCAGGGTCACTTTCCTTTAAAAGGACACCCTGTAGTTGGTAGATGAAACCCATCTGCTCTCCGACTAATTTAGAATATCTGTCATTTGCTGTTTTTGCCACTGCTGCAGAGAGTTCTACGAGTGATTCACCAACAGCGAGCGTAGCTTTGGTCATCAACCTTTTGGAAATCCACCGGGTAAGTAGCGGAGCTCGCTTCACCTCAATAGCCGTTTTTCTGGCGGAATCGAGTTTCTCAAGAACCAACTCTTCAAGCTTAGCAATTTCTTGTCTTACTGTTCGCAATCGCTTTTCACAGCTAGCCAAATCCTGCTCCTTCGCACTGTAATCCAAATCGCCAAACACAGCCTGCACGGTCGCCATCATTTGCCGTGCGGACTCTACCTGTCCCGAGCTGGTCAAACGCCCCACCTCTTCTAAAGTTCCAGCGGATTGGCCATGCGACTGGATCAAACCCACAACATACGCCAGCCGGTCCTTAAGACTCCTCAGCCGTCGTTCAATCAACGAACTGCTCCTTTCGACCGCCAATCGACTCGCAACCAAAGGTCTTTCCCTGGGGCAGATTCCATGCGCCCAAGCTCCGGGTGATTCAGCGAGTACCAGCTTCTCGGTCCACTCCATGGCGTCCGCAACTTCAGCCAACTCGCAGTAAGGTCTACCGCTGGACCAGTCCCCCGGCTGTAGTTCTCTGCAACCCTGCTCGATGGCGTCTGCCAAGACCTTCGGGGCATCTTCGAGCGCCACCTTGAGTTGCTGAAGGTCCGAAAGTGAAGGCCGCCACCCTTCCTCCGTTGTCATCTTTTTCTTCCCAGAATCCTTGTCTGGTTTTGGACCTAATGTGTCGAGATTGTTCCCCAAGTTGTCCGCCGCCCTCAACGCCAACTGGATCCGATTGCTCCAAGAAACAAGGCGCAACCAGTCAGATCGTACTTCCGCCACCGGGTCTGACGCTACAAGACCTCGTTTCTGGGCCTCCTCAAGGTCATCTCGATAGGATTCTTCAAGTCCACGAAAAGCCTGAATATCGGACAACTCCGACAATGTATCGCGCTGGGTCTTGAGCACGTGCAACACCGACTGGATTCGCGCCAATTCACGCACAGCTACAGGGTCCATAAGTCAGGCCAGATGACGTTTGCGGAAACGGCCAAGGCTCACTGTGGCATCGGCAATCAGGTTTCTGAGTTCTTTTACCTGTTCGGCCTGCTGACGGCGCATCTCCCGGTCTGCCTCCTCGGCGGCCAACCTTTGCCGCTCTATGTCCAGTCGCTGTTGCTCGATGCGAGCCCGGTCCTGCTCGATCCGGCTTTGCCTCTCCAAGGCCGCGGTCTGGGCCCGCAGCGCTGCCGCCTGCTCCTTCTGCTGCTCAATCTGTCGGTTTCGCTGGTTGATAGCTGCGAGATGTCCAAGGGTATTCATCTGCCCTTGGTGCTCCTCCATCCACTCGTTAATGTTGCTCATACTTGGGGAATTATTCGTTTAGTCTGCTCAGCTAGCAAAGACTGTCGAGTGGTTGTCGCTCACGGTTGAACCGCGGCAATGTGAGCGATTGGTTCGGTTGGCCTGCCAGAAAAATGACGATGCTTTGGAGAACCGTCTCGCATCCGAAGGGGTTGCGTTGGAAAAAGGCCCCCCCCTGTTTGGGGGTGGTCTCCCAGGGTGGTCACCTCGCTCCAAAGGCTCCCAAGAGGACCCCTGAAACAGACAGCGCTTTGTCGTCCCTCCCTGAGTGCTCGAGTTGCGGCCGTGCAGTGTAGTCCGAGGGGCGGATATCGGCTGGGGGCGGAATGTAGGGTGATGGAAAGACCTCG
>JBJONJ010000114.1:0-9445 GCA_046051905.1 Verrucomicrobiota bacterium | reverse complement strand
GCTGGTGGACAGAATGCCATGCGTGCGCTGCTCGATCATCACGACTTCTACCAAGTGGCCGTCGCCGACTGCGGCTGTCATGACAACCGCATGGACAAGATCTGGTGGAATGAGCAGTGGATGGGCTGGCCGGTGGATGAGTCGTATGTGAAAAGCTCGAACAAGGAAGACGCGCACAAACTGCAAGGCCACTTGCTCCTCATCGTCGGCGAACTCGACACGAACGTTGATCCGGCGAGCACGACACAAGTCGTCGCCGCGCTGCAAAAAGCCGGAAAAACCTTCGACTTCATGCCCATCGCTGTCACAGGCCATGGCGCGGCGGAAACGCCGTATGGCTCACGTTTGCGGGTGGAGTTCCTCGTGCGGCATTTGAAGCCGTGAGGCTTCAAATGGTGATGCGGCGGTTGCGGGAGGTGATGGGCCAGCGGGTGGTGAAGTGACCGTTTTCGATGACGTGGGCCTCGCCGTGCATGGAGACGGTGGGGCAGACGTGGCGCGGGATGCCGTGGAGGGCCTGGCCGATGAGGAATTCGTGGGCTCGTTCGGTTTCGAGCACGAGGTGCTCCTCGCTTTGCATCACCGGCGTGGCATCGGGCAGCTCCTCGAAACGCACGCGGGGATGCGGATTCTCCGGGGCGACGGATTTGTGGCCGAGATCGAGGGTGAGGCGGTTGTGGCCGGGTTTGCTGACGACACGGGCGAGGAGGACGGCGGCGGGCAGGAAGGGCAGGTCAGGGTGCTTGTCTCCGTAGCCGAAGTCCCACAGGACGGTGGTGCCGGGGCTGAGGGTGCGGTCCGCATGCTTCGCGTGGACGCCGAAGGTGGGCGAGCCGCCGGCGACGAGTTCCTTGACGATGAGGCCCTCGCCTTGCAGGCGGCAGCGGAACTGGTGGACGGATTCAAAAGCGGCCTCGCAGCGCTCGCGGCGCATATCGATGCTCTCGTCGTGGATGTGGCCGTCGTAGGCGTGGATGCCGCGGAACTGGAGCATGGGCGTTTCCTTCATCACCCGGGCGAGGTAGGCTGCCTCGTCACCCGGCGGCAGGCCGGTGCGTGCCATGCCGCAGTCGATCTCAATGTAAGCACCCAGGGTCACGCGGTGCTGCTGGGCGGCGGAGGCGAGGAAGCGGATGCTGTCCTCGGCATCGGCGATGCTGGAAAAGGCGGTGTGGGGGAATTTCAGCGCCAGATCCGCGAGGCGATGCGCATTTGGACCGACGCAGGGCATGGCGAGCAGGACGTCTTTCGCGCCAGCGGCGGCGCACATCTCCGCTTCGGCGATGGTGGAGGCCTTGAAGCTGGTGATGCCAAGATGCACCTGCCACGCGATGATCTCGGCGCACTTGTGCGTCTTCACATGCGGGCGGAGGCGCTGTGGATCGCCGCCGGCGATCTGGATCATGAGCTTCAAATTATGCTCGATGCGGCTGCGGTAGAAGAGCAGGGCCGGGGAGGGGATCTCGGCTTCGTTTTCAATGTGGAACCAGGCGGGATGCATGAAGCTGTGGAGTCAAAAAGGCTGCAAGGGATCAGGTAAACGCGATGATGTGCTTCTTGCCATGCTCGTCGTGGGCTGGATTCAGGCTGCGGAGCTCGAACTCCGCTTTTTCGGCGGTGGCATGGACGAGCACCCAGCCGTTCGGGCGGTCTTTGCCGAAGGTGTAGGCCACCGGTGGCAGGCTGAGCACGGGCAGGCCGGTCTCGGCGTGCTTGGAGAGGTTCCAGTTGTGGATGTGACCGTGGATGAAGCCCTTCACCTTCTCATGGGAGGCGAGGATCTTGAAGAGCGCATCGCTGTCCTGAAGGCAGCCGTTTTTCTTCTTTTCGTCCATGCTGGCGAGCATCGGATTGTGATGGGCGCAGACGAGGGTGGGTTTGTTCGGCAGGCCGCGGAGCGTGCGGTCGATCCAGCCGAGCTGAAGATCGCCGAGCAGGCCGGGCGTCTGGTTCACGCTGTGGAGGGAATCGAGCAGCAGCCAGTTCATGGTGGCGCTGGAGACGACGGAGACATGCTTGTCAGCCACGGGCACCTGGCGTTCGGCATTCGGCGGGCCGGGGGGCAGGATGGCGTTGATGAAGTTTTGGCGGCTGTCGTGGTTGCCGAGGGTGCAGTGGACCTGGACGGAGTTGCCGGTGAGCGGCTCCATGAGCTTCGCAAAGGTGGCGTAGTCCTCCGTCTTGCCATCCGTCAGGGCGCAGTCGCCGTTCACGATGACGCCGAAGGGCTTCTGGCCGATTTTGAGCACCTGGTTGACGCAGCGCGAGAGATTTTCTGCCAGGCACACTTCGCGGGCGATGGTTTTTTCATCTTCGGCGATGTGCGGATCGGAAAAGAGCACCCAGAGTTGCTCTGGGAGATCCGCGGCCGGCAGTTTCGCGGCGAGCGTGGCAAATCCGGCGGCGGTGGCCTGCTGCAGCCAGCGGCGGCGTGAGGTGGTGGGAAGGGTGATGGGCATGACGGCGGAAAAAACGCGGTGAGAAAGGGGGATCGTGCGCTGGAATGGCGGCTCGTGCCACGCCGTCGTGGCGTTATTTGCGGCTGAGCTGGCGGAAAAGCCAAGCACCGATGCCGAGGAAGAGCACATTCGGCACCCACATGAGCAGGTGCGGCATGGCACCGGGCTTTTCTCCGAGCGCCTCGGCGAGGATGATGAAGCTCATGTAGGCCAGCGCGGTGGCGATGCCGATGACAAAGCCCATCGAGGTTTCGCGACGCTGCGCGGTGACGCCCAGCGGGATGCCCACGAGGGCAAAGGTGATCGAGGCGAGCGAGAAGCTGTAGCGCTTGTTCAGCTCGGTGTGCGAGAGGGACTTCTGCACCGGCGTGAGCTCCACCCCGGTGAAGCAGTCTTTTCCAGTGTGGACCTCGTCGGCTAGGGCGGAGGTGGTTTTCATGCTGGCGTTGATACGGACGGTGTCCTCTTGAAGCTTCGCCAGCGAGAAGGAGAGCCATTTGCTGCCAAAGCCCAGGGCCTGTGTCTTGTTGCCGGCCTGCTCGAGGTGCTCATCGCGGAGATTCAGCATGAAATCGAGAGATCCGGGCTTTGCGTGCAGCGTGGCCTCCCGGGCGCGGATGTAGGCGGTGGTGGGGCCGTTGATCTGCATGATGTGCAGGTCTTTCAGCTCAGTGCCGTCCCTCCTGCCTGTGTAGATGCGGTAACCAGGCATCTTGTCGAGCACCTGCCCCTCTTGGAAGAGCGTCTCCGGATTGTCCGCCACGACACGGTAAAAGAGGCGCTTCATGCGGTCCTTGGCCGCGGGGGCGAGATCGACATTCACGTAGAAGCACACGCCGCTGAGCAGCACGGCCAACGCAAACACCGGCAGGCAGATGCGCGGCATGGACATGCCGGTCATGCGCAGGGAGACGAGCTCGTTGTCCGCGGAGAGGCGTCCAAATACCAGCAGGATGCCGGTGAGGAAGGCCCAAGGGATTGTGTAGATGAGCGAGAAGGGAATCACCAGCGCCACAAACTCCAGCACGACGGAGATGGGCAGCTCGGTGTTCCCGAGAAGCTCGTCGAGTTTCTTGTAAACATTGCCGAGCACCATCACGCCACTGAGCAGTGCCACGCCGATGAGCGTCGCCATGCCGATCTGGCGGGCGAGGTAGCGGTCAAAGATGCGAAAGGGCATGCGGGCAGGTTCTTTGTTCCCGGTTCTTTGTTCTTTGTTAGAGGTTTTCGCAACACGTCCCTTTCGTCCTTTCCGTCTCTTTTGTCCCTTTTATGCTCCCGCATGCCTGATTCCGTGGAAGCCCCCAAATCCCCCGAGCCGTCTGACGAGCTCGCGGAGGGCTTTTTGCGCTTTTTGGACGCTGAACGGCGGTCCTCGCCGCGGACGCTGAATCTCTATGAGGCAGCCTTGCGGCAATTCCGGCAGTGGCGGCCGCCGTTCAAAGGCTGGGACCGGCTGGAGTCGGATGACTTCCGTGCCTTTCTCTTCGATTTGATGAAGCAGGAGCGGGCCCGCTCGACCATCCGGTTGCAATTCGCGGCGCTGCGCAGCTTCTATAAATGGCTGACACGTCGGCATGGCTGGAAGCACAACCCGTTGCTAGATGTGCAGCTCCCGAAACTGGAAAAGAAGCTGCCAGTCATCTTCACCGTGGCGCAGATCGAGCACTTGCTCAACTTGCCGCTGAGCACGCCAAAAACCAGGCAGGCGCTCGCCTGGGCCGGCGAGCGGGACGCGGCCATCCTCGAGCTGTTTTACAGCAGCGGCATGCGCCTCAGCGAGCTGGCCGGCATGAACGTGGAGGACATCGATTCTATCAGCGAGGTGGCGCGGGTCTTTGGCAAGGGTCGGAAGGAACGGCTGTGCCCGCTCGGCAGTCACGCGCTTGCCGCCGTCCAGCGTTACCGGCAAAAGGCGGGCGTGCATGCCGGGCCCTTGTTTGTCAGCCGGGTAGGGCGGCGCATGACAGTGCTCGCCATCAGCCATGTGGTTCAGAAATACTGGCGCCTCTCCGGCCTCGCCGTGCACATGACCCCGCACAAGTTCCGCCACAGTTTCGCCACGCATCTCCTGAACAATGGGGCCGATCTCCGCAGCGTGCAGACGCTCCTCGGCCATGCCAGCCTCTCCACTACGCAGATCTACACGCACGTCTCCACTCAGCGGATGAAGGAGGTCTACGATCTCGCCCATCCGCGGGCGTGATGCGGGTTACCGCAGCACCGCCCGGCAGGGAGCGCCATCCGCGCCGGCGATCTTCAGCGGCAGGCAGATGAGGTCGTAGTAGCCCGGTTTGATGTCCGCGAGGTTCAGGCCCTCGATCACCCAGATGCCAGCGCCGAGCATGATTTGATGCGTTTCGACCACGTCCTTGCCATAGCCACCGATGCTCAGGTAATCCACGCCCACCGTCACGATCTTCAAATCGACGAGGAGCTGCGCCGCATCCGCCCGAATGGAGATGAAGTCCTTGTCGAACTCGCTCATCGCCCAGCTGCGCGTCGAATTCCGCGTCTTGAAAAGCAGCCGCTGCCCCGGCAGCAGGCGCAGATCCTTCAAATCATCCGCCGTGATCTGGCTCTCCACTTCAAACTCCACCACCCGGCATCGGCCGATCACCGGCTCCAGTGGCATCTGCTCCATCGTCAGGCCATCCGCCACGAAATGCCGAGGTGCGTCCATGTGCGTGCCCGTGTGGGCGCTCATGGAAAGGTGCGTCAGATTGCACACCGCCCCCTCCTCCATCTTGTGAACCCGCGTGATGCGACACTCCGGGTCACCCGGCCAGTGCGCCATGCCATCGCGCAGCGGCACGGAGATGTCTTTCCAGGGGCGTTTCATAAGTTAAAGTCGTTAACGTCCTTGCGAACCCGATCTTGTTCTGGATTCACTGTGTTTCTCCCGCCGCATGCCCCCTCCACGAGCCACGACCAAAGCCGAAGTCCTCCGCGGACTCGTCGAGCGTGTGGTGTTTCACAATGAAGAGAACGGCTTCTGCATCCTCAAAATCATCCCGGATGGCAAAACCGCCACGGCCAGCCTGCTCGGCAAAGCCCCGCGGGTCGTCGCGGGCGAGGAATTCGAGGCTCGCGGCGTGTGGGAGCCGAATCGCGACTTCGGGCCGCAGTTCAAAGCGGATGATTTGAAGCTCAATCGGCCGGATTCGCTCGGCGGCATCGAGCGATACCTTGGCAGTGGTTTGATCAAAGGCATCGGCCCGGCACATGCGAAGCGCATCGTCGAAAAATTCGGTCCCAAGGTCTTCGACATCATCGAGAACGAATCGAAGAAGCTCGAAGACGTCGAGGGCGTGGGCAAAAAGCGCCGACTGGAGATCCGCGAGTCGTGGATGAAGCAGAAGGCCCTGCACAGCATCATGCTCTTCCTCCACCAGCATGGCATCAGCTCCTCCCGCGCCCTGCGCATCTACAAGACCTACGGCGATGAGGCGCAGGTGGTGCTCAAAGAAAACCCTTACCGCATGGCGCAGGACATCCGTGGCATCGGCTTCAAAACCGCCGACGACATCGCCTACCGCCTCGGTGTGGCCAATGATGCCCCGGAGCGCCTCAAAGCCGGTCTTTTGCATGTTTTGGAGACGGCGGCCCAAAACGGCCATTGCTGCTTCCCCGAGGCTAAAACCCTCGAAAAAGCCCTCGAACTCCTCGGTGCCTCCGACGAGCTCGTTCGCTCCCAAATCGAGACCCTCATCGAAAGCAGCCAAATCGAGCGTCACGGCGAGTTTTTGTACCTCCCGCACCTCCGCGCCGCCGAGCAAAGTATCGCCGTCAGCGTGAAAGCCCTCGCCGCCTCACCCGCTGCCTATCCGCCCATCGACGAGGATGCCGCGCTGGCCTGGGTGATGAAGAAAACGGGCAAGGAACTGGCCGAAAGCCAGCAGCGAGCCGTGCGCGAGGCTTTGCGGCAGCGACTGCTCATCATCACTGGCGGTCCCGGCGTCGGCAAGACCACTATCCTGCGCAGCATCCTGCTCATTTTGCAGAGCAAGCAGGTCAAACTCGTCCTCGCCGCCCCCACCGGTCGCGCTGCAAAGCGACTGAGCGAAAGCACCGGCCTCGAGGCGAAGACGCTGCATCGTTTGCTCGAATACCAAGGCGAGGGCGGCTGGGGCAGGCATCGCGGCAAGCCGCTCGTCGGCGATCTCTTCGTCGTGGACGAAGCCTCGATGATTGATGCGCCGCTCATGGCGCAGTTTCTCTCCGCGCTGCCACCCGGTGCGCATCTGCTCATCGTGGGCGATGCCGATCAACTCCCCTCCGTCGGCCCCGGCATGGTGCTGCACGATTTGATCGCCAGCGGCGCGGTTCCGTGCGTGAAGCTCACGGAGATCTTCCGCCAGGCCGCCAGCAGCCGCATCATCACGAGTGCGCATGCCATCAATCGCGGCCAGGTGCCCGATTTGAAGCCCGCCAGCCGCAGCGACTTCTTTTTCCTCGAAGCCAGCGAGCCGGAGGAGATTCGTGATTTGATCGTCCAGCTCGCCCACACGCGATTGCCGGCCAAATACGGCTTTGATCCCATCGCCGACATCCAGGTGCTCACGCCGATGAACCGCAACCTCCTCGGCACCGCGTCATTGAACCACTCGCTGCAACTCGCCCTCAATCCGCCCAACGAGGTCAAATTTGAGATCGAGCGCTTTCAAACGACCTTCCGCGTCGGCGACAAGGTCATCCAGACGCATAACAACTACGACAAAGAGGTCTTCAATGGCGACATCGGCCACATCACCGCCATCGACGCCGATCCAGTGAAGCTCCACGTCCGCTTCGATGCCCAGCGCACCGTCGAATACGAGCCCGGCGAGCTCGACGAACTCCAGCCCGCCTACGCCCTCACCATTCACAAGAGTCAGGGCAGCGAGTTCCCCTGCGTCATCATCCCCGTCAGCACGCAGCACTACGTCCTGCTCGAGCGCAGCCTCATCTACACCGCCATCACCCGGGCCAAAAAGCTCTGCATCCTCGTCGGTGATGAGCGGGCTCTCTCGCTCGCCGTGAGCAAGCAGGAAAGCCGGAAGCGCTTCACGGGATTGCGTGGGATGCTGTGAACCATCGTCTGGATGGTCTGCCGTATTTGCCAGCAAGCACGGTGGCATCCTCCCGTTGTATCGCCATGCCGTCCCATTTGGCTCTCATCTCTTTCTTGTCCCTCGTTGCCACGTCGTCTGCTTTGGCTCAAACACCTGCGCCAAAGCCCAAGACGGCCAATGACTATGTCGCGCAGCTCGTGGCGAAGCTCACACCGACGCGGAAGATCGTTTACAAGAAGGTCGCCGACCGGGAACTGAGCCTGCATGTGTTTCAGCCGGAGGGTTGGAAGGCTTCTGACAAGCGTGTCGGCTACATCACCATCCACGGCGGCGGCTGGACGGGCATGGGGCCGGAGCGCATGTATGCGTTTGCCGATCATTTTGCGAAACTCGGCCTCGTGAGCATTAGCGTGCAGTATCGGCTGGCCAGCGCGAAGACGAACACGACCGTCTTCGACTGCGTGAAGGACGTGCGCTCCGCGATTCGCTATGTGCGGGTTCATGCGAGCGAACTCGGCATCGATCCCGGCAAAATCATCGTCAGCGGCGGCTCCGCCGGCGGTCATCTCGCCGCCTCAACGGCGATGTTCGATGTGAACGAAGACACCGACGACCTCAACATCTCGCCCACGCCGAATGCGCTCGTCTTGCTCTTCCCCGTGATCGACACCTCCGCCGAGGGCTACGGCAACGCCCGCATTGGGGCACGCTGGAAGGAGCTATCGCCCGCGCACAACGTCCGCCCCGGCCTGCCGCCCACGATCACCTTCCACGGCACTGCCGACATCACCACGCCCTTCAAAGGCGCTCAAATCTTCCACGACACCATGCTCAAAGCCGGCAACCGCAGCGAACTCGTCATCCACGAAGGCGGCGACCACGGCTACCTCATGCGCACCCAGACGCTCTTTGACGAGTGTCTCGCCAAAACGGACGCGTTCTTGAAGTCGCTCTCGCTGCTACCGTGATCGATCCGAGGGTGGAGCCACCTTCTTGAAGCATTGAGCTATCTCGCGGCGTTCACGCGGCTGCCATGCGCCTGCTTTTGATTTTCCTCGTCCTGTGCCCTTCGCTTTTCGCCGCGAAGCCGAACATCGTCATGGTCTTCATCGACGACATGGGTTGGGGAGACTTCTCCTGCTTTGGAAACAAGAACGCGAAGACACCGAACATCGACCGCCTCGCGGCGGAGGGCATCCGCTTCGAGCAGTTTCATGTGAACTCGCCCATCTGCTCGCCGTCGAGGTGTGCGCTGACCACCGGGCAGTATCCGCAGCGCTGGCGCATCCATTCGTTCCTCAACAACCGCGCCGACAACGAGCGCCGCGGCTGCGCCCAGTGGCTCGATCCCAAGGCGCCGACGCTGGCGCGAACGCTCCAGCAAAACGGCTACGCCACCGGCCACTTCGGCAAGTGGCATCTCGGCGGCCAGCGGGATGTCGATGAGGCGCCGCCGATCAGCGCCTATGGCTTTGACGAGTCGCTCACGAACTTCGAGGGCATGGGCGCGAAGCTTTTGCCCATGACGCTGAAGCCCGGCGATAAGGAACCCGGCAAAATCTGGGCCGATGCCGAGCGCCTCGGCCAGCCGGTGACGTGGATGCAGCGCTCTAAAATCACCACCGGTTTCATCGACGCAGCGATCCCCTTCATCGACAAAGCCACGAAGGCGAACAAGCCGTTCTTCGTCAACCTGTGGCCGGACGATGTCCACGGCCCGTGGTGGCCGCCTGTGGGAAAGTGGGCCGAGGACAAGCGCGGCAAGTATCTCGCCGTGCTGGAGGAGATGGACCGGCAGTTCGGTCGCTTGTTTGATCATCTGCGCTCCTCCCCGGCTCTGCGCGACAACACCATGCTGCTGATCTGCTCCGACAACGGCCCTGAGCCCGGAGCAGGCAGCGCGGGTCCATTTCGCGGCTCCAAGACGACGCT
>JBJONJ010000113.1:0-7930 GCA_046051905.1 Verrucomicrobiota bacterium | reverse complement strand
GCGGTGCTCCGTTCACCGCTCGACATGCGCCTTCTCCCCCTCCTCTTCGCCCTTTGCCCTTGGCTCCTCGCGTCTCTTCACGCCGTGCCCAACTTCGTCCTCATCAACATCGACGACCTCGGCTATGCCGACATCGGCCCGTTCGGTGGCAAAGTGCCCACGCCGCAGCTTGATCGCATGGCGAAGGAGGGCATGAAGCTCACCAGTCACTACGCCGCGCCCGTCTGCTCGCCCTCGCGGGCGGCGATGATGAGCGGCTGCTATCCGAAACGCGTGCTGCCCATCCCCGGCGTGCTGTTTCCTGCTGCCGCCGTCGGTTTGAATCCGAACACGACCACCGTGGCGGAGGTGCTGCGAGCCGCCGGCTATGCCACCGCCTGCATCGGCAAATGGCACCTTGGTGATCAGCCGGAGTTTCTCCCTACCGCGCAGGGCTTTGAGCACTATTACGGCATCCCTTACTCGAATGACATGGGCCCGGCCTCCGAAGGCTCCAAGAGCAATCCCGACCAACCTCTCCCCAAGCAAAACGCCAAGGGCAAAGCCGGTAAAAAAGACGATACCGAACCTGAAACCGGCCTCAAAGGCAACGCACAGCCACCGCTGCCGCTCGTCGAGGATCACAATGTCATCGAACGCGTGAAAGCCGCCGAGCAGCACACCTTCACCCGCCGCTACACCGAGCGGGCGGTGAAGTACATTCGCGAGCATCAGAAGCAGCCCTTCTTTCTCTACCTGCCGCACAACGCCGTTCACTTCCCGCATTACCCACACCCCGATTCCATGGGCAAATCCGGCCTCAGCTTGCAAAAGGACTGGGCCATGGAGGTGGACTGGTCCGTCGGCCAGGTGCTCGACACGCTGCGTGAGTTGAAACTCGATGCCACCACGCTCGTCATCTTCACCAGCGACAACGGCGGCCCCGTCAATCAAGGCGCGGACAACACCCCGCTGCGTGGAGCCAAGGGCAGCACGCTCGAAGGCGGCATCCGCGTCTGCACGCTCGCCTGGTGGCCCGGCAGCGTGCCCGCCGGTTCGCAGACGAAAGCCATCACTGCGCACATGGACTGGCTCCCGACCTTTGGCAGCCTCGCCGGAAGCAAAAGCCTCGCTGAACTCAAACTCGATGGAAAAGACATCTCGCCCGTTTTGCTCGGCAAAGACGCCGCGGAAGGTCACAAGGTCTTCCACTACTACCGCGGCTTTGACCTCCAGGCCGTGCGCAGCGGCTCGTGGAAGCTGCACCTCGCCAAAAACGAACTCTACAACCTCGATGACGACCTCGGCGAAGCCAACAACCTCGCCGCCGCCCATGCCGAAATCGTCGCGCAGCTCCAAAAGCACGCCGAAACCATGCGAGCCGACCTTGGCGACAAAACCAAGGACGCTCCCGGCGTGCGTGAGCTGGGCCGTGTCGACAATCCCCAGCCTCTCATCCACGCCGACGGCACCGTGCGTGATGGCTTTAACAAGATCGCCAAGACCCTCCCATGAAACACCTTCTTCTCCTCTTCCTGCTCACCGCCTCCGCCCTCGCCGCAGATGCCCCTTTGCTGCAAGACGACTTCTCCGCGCCCAAATTTGAGCAACGCCGGGCCATGCGTGGTGAATGGATGTTCGCCGATCACACCGCCACCTGCACGCAGGACGACGAGCTCTTCAAAAAGAACAAAGACCACGGCCCCATCCTTTTTTACGACCTCGCCCACACCGACGCGACTCTCAGCCTCGCATTCAAACCCGATGCGGCCGTCAAAACTGTCGTCTTCACCTGCAATGGAGCTGAGGGCCACGTCTTCCGCCTCGTCCTCAGTGCCGCCGGCGCCTCCGTGCGAGCCTTCCCCACCGACAGCCCGGACCACAAATCCATCGCCCTCGCCACGGAGAAGACCGTCAAACTCACGCCCGGCCAGTGGACTCCACTTTCCGTCACCCTCCACGGCAGCCAAGCCACCCTCAAGCTCGGCGAATTCACCCAAACCTATGACCATCCCTCCTTCGCCCGTGCCAAGACCAATTTCAGCCTCGGCTTCTCCTTCGGCACGCTGAGCGTGAAGGAAGTGGTGGCGGTGAAGTGAGCGTTCTCGTCATGAAGCAAAACATGACTCTCACCGTCTCAGCGCATTGATCAGCTCATCGAGCTTTTGCATCACAGCCTGCATCTGGTTTGAATCGTCGTTGGGGGCCGCGTTCATGGAGAGGTTGCCCACGCCGTTGCGGTTGTTGCTGCACTGGTTGAGGTTGGTTAGCAGGGCGGTGTTGAGATCACTCTGGGGCATCGCGCCGGTTGGCCTGCGGGAGGTGAAGTTCCGTGCCGCTGAGATTCACGCCGACATTGGCCGGGGTGCGGGGCGGCGCGGTGTTCACGGCATCGACGGCCACGTTGGTGATGCCGACCTGAATGGCGTCGATGAGGTCTTTGAGGCCGTTGAGCTGCGCCCGCATTTCCGCGCTGGAATTCGGGCTGTTGGCGGCGGGTTTGATAGGGGTAAAGGGCATGGCGTGGAGAAGGTTAGTAGACTTGGAGACGGAGGAATAGGAGAGGGGAGCGATGGGACAGACTCATAGTCTCCCCATCTGCGGGTCGGACTTCGCAGGCATCAGCCTGCCGTGACGCTGACTTCGTCGCTCCGGAGGCCTACCTGCGCGTCTTCCACGCGGTCGATGGCGCGGTATCTCCATTTGGCGGGCGTGGCTGGATGGGGTGTGCTTTCGGTGTAGCCGGGTGTGGTGAGGTTCAAAACAGGCCGGAATCACCAGTTTTCGGGTCGGAAAGGCTTTCCCCAGCGCCGGGGGATGATTTTTGGGCGCGGAGGGATGCATCCCCAAGGCGGAGGTAATCATGCCAAAGACGAAGGGATGGTGCTCAATGGCTGCCGCCTCACGAAACAAGGTACCCCGCAGGCCTGCTGTAATTGCAGGTCGGTGAACCAGGGAAACGAAACGCTTCATCTGAATACCCAGGAATTGGCGTGGAGATTACCAGACTTGCCCGTGACTTAGAAAGCAAAATCTGGCGTGTCGGTATGTTTACCGGGAGTGGGGATGAAATAAGTATTTACCTGAATAGCGTTACGTTTTATAAACGATCCAATAAACTTTGTGCGCCTAAGAAAAAGGAAGACCGAGTCTCCTCATCTGATTCCCAAGCCATGAAATCATCAAGATTGCTGGTCATCACACTCTGGGGCCTCCTCGCGACGACCTCGGGGATTTTCGCGCAAGAGGCCCCACCGAAGCTGATTCAAAACCCGCGCATCTTGTATTCCAGCACCGTGCGGCATCCGGATGGTGGCACGACGACTTACCAGCGCATCGAGCCGCCCACCGCCGAACAACTCGCGGCGCTCAGTCCACCTCCGCGGGTTCCCACGACGCCCGCCGTGCCTTTGCCGCCGGTTTTGAATCTCACCGCGCGAGTATATGACGGCACGCTCACCGAACTGAAGTGGTCTCACAACGGCGTGGAGTGCCGGGCATGGAGCAGCGTGGATTTTCGCCTGCTGGAGGCGATCCCGCAGTTTCAGCACGGTGACATCACGCGGCGCTTGATGTCGATCACGACCACACAGGTGCGTCCGCCAGCAGGATTCGTTTCGCAGCGTCCATGGCCGCAATTTCCAACCGAGGTGCTCTCCGCAGTACCTGCCGGGATGCGTGCGTGGTATGTGCTGGTGGAAACCAACGGTACACCCGAGCTGGAGGCCGCCGCCTGCGAGGCGATGGATGCTCTGCATGCCTATGTGGAGGCGAACTGGGAGGCCTTGCAGGCTCGTAGGACTCAACGCGAAGCTCAAAAGGCGGCGGAGGCAGCTTACAAGTTGGCTCATCCCGAACTGCCCCCGGCTCCAAAGAACACGATCATCCAGTTCTGGAAGGAGGAGCAGCCATGAGGTTTTTTACAGCATGGTGCCATGTGGCGTTTGCGTTGGCAGGAATGGTTTCGGCTTCCTGCGGCCAGACAGCCGATGATCCGGGCGAGGGTCTGCGGGCGGAGCTGACCGCCACGCCTGGAACGACGGCGATCAAGTGGTGGGGCAAGTCAGGGCGCACTTATTTTGTGCAGACGAGCGAGACGCTTCAAGCCGCGAGCTGGCAGTACATGCCCGTGGTGGAAAATGGGGCGGGGAGTGTTTGCACCTACCTCCTGCAAACCAACGCGGAGCGGATGTTTGTGCGGCTGGTGCACACGGATCAAAGTTTCAGCGGCAACGCGGTGGAGGGGGACTTTGACAGCGACGGGCTGACCAATGCGCAGGAAGTGGCAGCGGGCTGGGGCACCTCTCCCTTTGCTGTGGACAGTGATGGAGACGGATGGCGGGATGTGGTGGAGATGCAGGCTGGCAGCAGCGGAATGAATGGGGATCGGACGCCGCTCACCGAGACGCTGTATTATCTGGACAGCATCCGCAGCTATGATGTCGGCGGTTTAGCCACCACCGAAACGATCACAGGCTACAAGAACGTCTCGACTTGGAACCGCCGTTTCACTTGGAGTTATCTGGGTGAAGTCGGTCCTGGCACCTGGAGCAGCGGCTCCAAGCCGAACCTCGAATACAAACCGTGGCCAGATTCCGCCATTGGCGGGGACCAGCATTGGAGCGTGACGACGAACTTCTGGCTTAACGGCAGCCGGAAGACCGGTCTGCCGCGTCCCACGTGGTATGACGGCTACGAATACCACTCGCTCGTGGTCAGCGCCTTGCAGACCCAGCGGTCCACGGACACAAATGTGGACGGGACGCGGCACGCAAAATGGGGCCGCTTCCGCCTGCGCCTGAGCAAGCCGCTTCCCTTCGAATACAAAGAGGTGTTTTGGGAGAAAGTGAGCACGTATAACCGCCCGTGGTCTGGCGCGAACTCGCTGATCTCTTCCATGTTGCAGAGAGTGACTCTGACGGTGCCCTCCGGCAATACCCTCGGTGATTGGGTGTATCTGACACCCAACTGCGAGGCCAACCAATCGGTGACTTACACGCCGGTCCACATGACCCTGAGCTGGGAGGCGAAGCCGGGCATGGGCAACGTGTTCACCAATTATGATCCATCATGGAACCAAGCGGTGGGAGCCCGCATTGATCCAGATGCGCCGCAGAGCGCCCCAGACTCCGGCTTCCGCCGGGAGTTGAATCTCCGCATTTCAGCCAACGGCATGGCTGGGGTAACGGTTTACCTGAAGGTGTTTGACGTGGATGATCCTTCCCGCATCAGCGACCCGCAGCACGAGCTGGACCCCAATGACACCACCAGCCTGCGCCGAGGTGGAGACAACATCACGGCAGCAGGCACGCAGCCGCGCGGCTACTTCCTGCCATCCACGGCCAAGGAGCTGGCGGTGACGCTGGACTCCAGCGGGAGCGCCCTGGTGGAGTTTTCCGTGACGCCGCAGCCAGGCAACAACTACCGCGTGGCGATGGCGTTCAACGAGGATGACCTCGACATGCTCCAGGTCGATGACCAGCGTGAGGAAGGCTATGTGACCGCGGATGACGGCCAGCCACGCGGCTTCGCAGGCATCGCCAGCCCGCTGCTGACCGTTTGGCGCAGGCTGCATATCGAGGTGGACATGATGCAGTGGTACACCGGTGACAAACCGGCACCCGACCGCATGACCGCCACGGTGACGGGCGTCACCTCCTCCGGTGTGGTCACCTTCAGCGAGGACCTGGGGCAGCCTGATGATTTCTATCAAGGTGGGCGTATCGTCTCGGGCGGAGGCCAGGCCACGATTAATCACAGCAGCGGAAATCAAGTCAGGGTGGGAGGCTTTGCTGCCAATGTCAGCCTTGGTCCGTGTGTGCTGTATGATGATGATGACACGGGCCTCGCCTCCGATCCGTTGCCTCGGACCCAGAGCATCATCAACACGGCGGTGAAGGATAAATTCAAACCCGCCTACATCGACATCATGGCTCGAACCCAAGGGAACACGCGCCCGACTTTGCCATTCAGCTTGTATTCAGCGGGTGGCTATACAACCAGCCTAGATGACAGCCAAGACACACTCGGGCAGGACACAGACAGCTTCTGGAATCATACTCTAGTAGTGGCCTATCAGCCTGCGATGGAGAATGCAGGCGATCCACCGGAAGGAACCGTGCAAACTGGATTTTCTCACAACGATCATTATCCCATCCTTCAAGACCTGATTTTTTCTGCTGTTTTCTTAGAGGTGGTCCGGGATGTAAACGACGGATTTTATAATGCGAATTTACCAGCGGCAATTGATGATGTTGTTGCGCACGAGATCGGACACATTCCGGGCCAGTTGCTACAGCATACGGAAGCTGGCTTGATGGAACTTCCGAGCGGCACTCGCTCGCACTATTTTGGAGCCAGCACTCTTCGTCGTTTGAGGAAATATCCATTCTGGCACTCACATTAAACAAACTCTTATGAAAATTTGGCTTTATTCGTTCATATTCCTTCACTTGGCGGCTAACATGTGGGCCGAAAGTTCGACGAACCCAGTGAATATTACGCGGGACAATTTAATTGGACTTTTTCTACATTATGAAGAGCAAGGCGGGGATGTGCTGACAGCTTCCTTGGATGACTTGGTTGGTAACTTTGATGAGTTACGATTAAATGTATACTGCCAAGGTCTTACTTTTAGGGAGCGTGTCCACATGCTAACCCCGACTCCCCCGAAACATCCTGATGACAACAGACGGATGTTAGCAACCACCAGTTGCCAGATTTACGATCCCTCGCAGCCCACGCAAGGGCGTTACGCCATCTGGAAAGTGCCTGGCACTCCAGGCGTTACCTTCACTTGGGAGAGTGAGAAATCAATACAAGGGATCGCCCGAGAAAACAAAATTACTCTTCCAGACAAAGGGCTGTGGAAAAAGCCACCGCTCTCCACCCCTTTGCACATCGTCGCACGCCAGCAGCACAACAAGATACTCATTGAATGGGCCTTGGGATTGACGGTCGTGGTTGTACCGTCATTTTTTATTTGGAAACGCTGGAGAAGAAAGCGGTCGAGTCAGTTGGCGAGCCTCGCTGGCTGACAGCCGTAGCGAATCCTTTCATCAACAATTTTGGGGTTCATGAAATCGGGGCCCTCGCCGCGCCCACAACCTCCTATTAAGCCGCAAACTATGAAAACAAAAGCCTTCGTCTCTCTTCTCATGGCCGCTGTATTGCCGCCTGTTGTCTGTGCGTCGGAGCCTGATTCTGACTCGGCTGCTGTTCGGCAAGCAGTCGCAGCACGAAATCATGATATGCTAAGAACAACTGTGAGAAAAGCTTGTGTCAATGGAAGTGGCAGGCAATCCAACTCACTGAATGAACTTCTCCTCATATTGCTCAGCGCAATTGACGTGGATTTCGACCCACAAAAACCTCCTCAGATCAATGTTGGGACTCCGGCGGGAACCTGGGCCTCTTCGGGGGCCGCGCCATCAGCCATCAAGGATGAAGCCAAAAGAGCGGAGTATGAGGCAGCGCGCAAAGCTAATGAGGAGCATGCCAAACGCTTCATGTTCAATGATGAAGTATGCAGGCAAACCAAACTGGTTTTTGAAACGGCTCTAGGAAACAAAAACGGAAAAGCACCCAACATATCAGGTGCCGCATTCCAGCAATTCATTGACGGCATTGAAAACAAGGCTCATCCACCCAACAATAAGGCGGTTGGCGTCTTTGTGAAATGGCTGGAGAAGCACTGATTGCCTAATCTTCCAGCGCTCTGTGTAACAAATGGCTGCGCCTCTTGATTTTGGACGAAGCTCCATTTAGAAAGCCGCGAATTGAAGGGAATAGCAGTAGTTGTTCTTCAAAATCAACAATCCGATGCATCGCGGAGGGGAACGATTTCCAAAGGCGGGCACTCCGTAACTCGTGCTGCCAATGACCCGACTTCAAATTTTCAACTCTCCTTTCTCATGAAATTTATATCGGTCGTCTTTCTTCTTGGGTGCCT
>JBJONJ010000112.1:0-5575 GCA_046051905.1 Verrucomicrobiota bacterium | reverse complement strand
GCTGGAACGAATGCGCGTTAGGAAAATTTGCAAATTACGAACCTCAAAAGCGTTGGCGGCGGATGTATGTCTCTGTCTATGGACAGCCCCTCACCCACTCTTTCCCGCCGTCATTTTCTCCGCACTGGCAGTGCCTCGCTCGTGGCTCCGGCCGTCATCACAGCGGCCACCACGCTGCGGGCGCAGCAGAAGGCGGACTCGAATGAAACACTGCGCATCGGCCTGATCGGTTGCGGCGGTCGTGGCACGGGGGCTGCATCACAGGCGCTTCAGGCGGATTACAATGCGCGGCTGGTGGCGGTGGCGGATGTGTTTGAGAAGCAGATGGACACGGCCATCGCCTCACTGTCGGCGAAGACGCCGGATCGCGTGACGGTGAGTCCGGAGCATCGTTTCCTCGGTTTGGATGCTTATCAGAAGCTGCTGGCCTCGGATGTGGATGTGGTGATCCTGGCCACGCCGCCGGGCTATCGACCGCTGCATCTCACGGCGGCTGTCGAGGCCGGAAAGCACCTCTTTTGCGAGAAGCCGATGGCGGTGGACGCGGTAGGCTACCACGTGGCGATGGCGGCGCTGGCCAAAGCGAAGGAGAAGAAGCTCAATGTGACCGCTGGCTTCTGCTGGCGCTACAACACCTCACGCCGGGAGAGCTTCAAGCGGCTGAAGGACGGGCAGTTTGGCGATCTCATGGGCTACTTCGGGACTTACTATGGCAGCCCGGTCCGACCCGTGCCTGCGGCTTCCTCCAGGCAGCCAGAGCAGACCGATCTGGCCTGGCAGCTTGCCAGTTGGAACAGCTTCTCCTGGCTGTCGGGTGACAACTACGTGGAGCAGGCGGTGCATTCGGTGGACAAGCTGATGTGGGCCATGGGTGACCAGCCGCCAGTCAGTTGCATCGCCACCGGTGGTCGCCAGACGCCGGCCGAGGGCGGCAACATCTTTGATCACTTCCATGTCGCCTATGAGTTCGCCAATGGCGTCATGGGACACATTGGTTCACGGCAGATGACGGGATGCGCCAACGAGAACATCGACTACATCCAGTGTTCCCAAGCCAAGCTCGTCATTGGCAAAGGCAGCGCCCCATTTGCCGAAGGTGCCAAACGCTGGCGCTTCCGTGGCGAGGAAAAGAACATGTATCAGATCGAGCACGATGAACTCTTCGCCGCCATCCGCAGCGGGAAGACCGTGTTTGATGGCGATTGGATGATGCAGTCCACGCTGGCTGGCATCATGGGCCGCGAGGCCGCCTACACCGGTCAGCGCCTCACCTGGGAACAGATCCTGGCGTCCAAACAAGACCTCGCGCCTGAGGAGACGCTGAAATGGGGCGACAAGTTCGAGCCCACACCGCGCCCGATCCCTGGGGTGACGAAGTTTGTGTGATCCAAGGAACTTAAATTCAAAGCCATGAAACGCCGCCTTATCAACGCCATCGTCATCCTCGCCGCTGTCGCCATCGTTGGCTTCGCGCAGGACAAACCAACAGCATCAACAACCAGCAACACGGCAGCCGCCGTTCGTGCCTTCATCGACGCTGAAGGCCCCGGCTGGCGCTCGCTCACGGCGGCGGATTTCAGCAAGGTGAACAGCGCGGATGACACCTGGTCATGGAAAGATGGCGTGCTGCATTGCACGGGAAAGCCGGTGAGCGTCATGCGCACCACGAAGGAGTTCGGCAACTTCGAGATGGTCGTCGAGTGGATGCATGAGAAAGCTGCTGGCAACTCCGGTGTCTTCGTGTGGACCACGCCAGCCTCCATTGAAAAACTCACCGCCGCAGGCAAGCCGGGGCTGCCGGATGGCATCGAGGTGCAGATACTCGATCACGGCTTCACCGACATGATGAAGGCGAAGGGGGCCAAAACCGACTGGTTCGGCACCAATGGCGATGTCTTTCCCGTGCGCGTGAAAATGACGCCCTTCCCGCCGCTCTCGCCCGACGGCAGCCGCAGCTTCCCGCGCAAGCACCTCGCCAAAGGTCACGGCGAATGGAACCACTATTACATCCGCGCCATCAACGGCGAAGTCCGCCTCTGGGTGAACGGCGAAGAAGTCTCCGGCGGCACCGCCATTGAGCCGCGCCAAGGTTTCCTCTGCCTGGAAAGCGAAGGCTCACCGATTCAGTTCAGGAAGTTACGCGTGCGCGAACTGCCCTAAATTCACATCACCGCCCTTCTTCCGCCGCATCACAGCGACTCACCATGATGAAAACACGCTCTTTGCTCACTTCAGTTGCCTTGTTCTTGTCCCTCCCGATCACAGCGCTCCGCTCCGCACCGGCTGACGCGGTGCTCGTCGAGGCTGAGGCCTTCGCGCAGCCCGGCGGATGGGTGATGGATCAGCAGTCGATGGACCAGATGGGCTCCGCTTATCTGCTGGCTCATGGGCTCGGTGTGCCGGTTGCAGATGCGACGACGGCGGTCGCGTTTCAGCAGGCGGGAAAGTATCGGCTGTGGGTGCGCACGCGGGATTGGGTGGCTCCATGGAAAACGGCGGAGACGCATCCCGACATGCGGGCGGAGGGCGCGCCGGGCATTTTTCAGGTCATCGTGGATGGCAAGGTGGTGCCAGTGACGTTTGGCACCGAGGGCTTGGAGTGGCACTGGCAGGATGGCGGCGTGGTGGAGATCGCGGGAAAGACGGCGCAGATCGCGCTGCGTGATCTCACCGGCTTTGCGGGGCGTTGCGATGCGCTCCTTTTTTCCCCGGAATCCGCGGCGACTCCGCCGCCGGACGATGCGGCCACGCTGGCTCCGCTGCGGAGCAAGCTGATGCGGCTGCCGGCGCAGCCAAAAGAGATGGGTGAGTTTGATTTTGTGGTCGTCGGCGGCGGGGCGGCGGGCGCTTGCGCGGCAGTGAGCGCAGCGCGTCTGGGGTGCAAGGTGGCCTTGATTCACGACCGGCCGGTGCTGGGAGGAAACAACAGCTCGGAGGTGCGCGTGGGTTTGTCAGGGCTCATTCATCAGAAGCCGTATCCGCGACTCGGCAACCTGCTCGAAGAGCTCGGGCCCACGGGTTACTGGAATCTGCAGCAGGCCAAAAAGACGCCGGAGCTGCCGCGCAGTCAGCAGGTGATCGAGCTTTTCGCGCAGGAACCGCAGCGCCGGATTCACAATGCGGGGCCGCTCGCCAACTATGAGGACGAAAAGAAGCTGGAAGTGGTGCGGGCGGAGAAAAACGTGAGCCTTTTTCTCAGCACGCGGGCGAATGGGGTGCAGATGGATGGCAAACGCATCGCCGCCGTGATGGCGCAGGACATCAAGACCGGCAGGCGGCTGCGATTCAAAGCGGCGCTGGTCGCGGATTGCACCGGCGATGGCGTCATCGGCGCACTGGCGGGCGCGGACTTCGCCTATGGCCGCGAGAGCAAGGAGGAGCACGGCGAGACGTTCGCGCCGGAGAAGGCGGATGAGCTGGTGATGGGCACGTCCGTGCAGTGGAACTCCGAGGAGACCGTGGAGCCGTCTCCCTTCCCCGCCTGCCCGTGGGCGCTGAAGTTTGATGCCGCTCATGCCATCAATACGAAGCGCGGTGACTGGGATTGGGAGACCGGCGCGCTGCGCAATCATGTGACCGAGATCGAGCAGATCCGCGACTACGGCCTGCGCGTGGTTTTTGGCAATTGGGCCACGCTGAAGAACGATCCGAAGTTCAAATACGAGTTCGCCCGGCAGAAGCTCAGTTGGGTGGCCTACATCGGCGGCAAACGCGAGAGTCGTCGGCTGCTCGGCGATGTCGTGCTCCGCCAGCAAGACATCATGGAGGCGCTGCCTTTCCCTGACGCCAGCGTGACCACGACGTGGACGATCGACCTGCACTATCCGCTCAAGCCGATGTGCGCTTGCGAGGCCTTCAAGGCAGAGGCGAAACAGGTGAAATTCACGCCTTATGCGATCCCATATCGCTGCCTCTACTCGCGCAACATCAGCAATCTCATGATGGCCGGGCGCAATATCAGCGTCACTCACGTCGCGCTCGGCACCGTGCGCGTGCAGCGCACCACGGGCATGATGGGCGAGGTGCTCGGCATGGCGTCGGCGCTGTGCAAGCAGCACGCCACGACGCCACGCGGCGTGTATGAAAAGCATCTCGATGAACTCAAAACGCTGATGCAACGCGGTGTCGGGCGGCTCGATCTCGCTGCCATGACGGGAAGCTATCGCACGACCACACCTCCGGCCCGCGCCGCAAAGCCGAAGAAAAGCGCCGACATCTATATCGTCTGCGGCCAATCGAACGCGTGGCGGCTGGGCTATGTGGCCCCCGCGAAGGAGGGCGAAAGCGGTCCCGGTCTGTATTACTTCGGCATGGCTTGCACGTCACAGCCAGAGACCGCACGCTTGCAGCAGATCGAAAAGATCAGCCCCACGACCTACGGCAGCGGACTCGCCAGCGCACTGCGGCAGGCCGGCGGACGCGATGTGGTGCTCATTCAATATGCCGTGTGCGGCTCAGGGCTGAAGAATCCCGGCGGGTGGTTTCCTGGCGAACAGCCCGACAAGGGCAAACTGCACGACGCTGGCATCTACGGCTCCTTCAGCCGCTACATGGCGGATGTGCGCCGCGAGGTCAAGGCACTCGGCATCGAGTGGAAAATCAAGGGCCTCTTCTGGCACCAGGGTGAGAGCGATGTGAAAACGCCTCCCGCCGAGCACGAGCTGAATTTGCAGCACCTCTTCGCCCGCTTCCGCCAGGATTTTGGCAATGAACTGCCCATCGTCGCGGGAGAGATTCGCGAGGTGGACGACGACGCCCGCGCGATGAACCGCACACTCGCCGCCGCAGATGCCGCCGATGCGCTGATGATCACCGTGCCCGCCGCCGATCTCGCTTTTGATCCACCATCGAAAAACTCGCCCGACAAACCAAACGTCCACTTCAGCACGCAAGGCTGCCACGCTCTTGGCAAGCGCATGGTGGATGCCATGATGTCGCTCTCCCCGGCGCCGCCGCCCTGGAACGAAGTCCGCGCCGTGCCGATGCGCGGGGGCCTGCGGGCCTTTTGGAATGTGGCGGGCGGTGACAACACGACGAACTATCGCGAGGCCGCCGCGCATGGTTTCGAGATGGTGGACCTTTTGAGCACCTACTCCGACTACCCCGGCAGGCAGAAGGAGAACATCCGCAAGACGCTCGATGCCAACACGACCAATCCCTGGCAGAAGCCCGAGTTCTTCGAGCGCATCGTCAAACGCAACATCGAGCAGCGTGGCAACCAGAACGCCATCTTTGTCCACGACATCGAGTTCAGCTTCGAGGAAGACATCGACAAAGTGTGGGCCGATCCCGTGGTCCGCGCCGCATCAAAGACCACGACCCGCGAACAGTTCGCTGATGCCTACCTGCGCGAGTGGGCCACCTGGTTCACACTGCCATGCCAGTGGGCGAAGGAACGATTCCCAGGCACTCCCATCGGCATCTACGGTCCGCAGCCGTTTCGTCGCGATTACTTCGGCATCGCCGGCAAGTCCGCGCAGCAAATCGACGGCACGCATCGCAGCGATGCCGAGCTGTGGCAGCACATCGATCCCTTCGTCGATTACTACATCGCCAGCATCTACGTCTTCTACGA
>JBJONJ010000111.1:0-8326 GCA_046051905.1 Verrucomicrobiota bacterium | reverse complement strand
CACGCGGAACGTCCTCACGGTGGATGACGCGGATGATTACGCCGTGCTGAATCAGGGTCAGCTCAAGAATTTCATGCGCGGAGCCATTGAGGAGATGAATGCCAGCTTGCCCGGCGGTGCGGGAGCGGAGTTGAACAACCTGCTTGCCACCTGGAGGTCGGATACGAGCGGCGCGGATGACTTTGCCGTGGCGAATCAAGGCCAGCTCAAGGCCATGGGGGCCATGCTCCGCTCCCGCCTGGCGGCACTGGGCATACCTCTCCCTGCCATCGGCACCGTCGACGCGGAGGATGATGATCACCACGCCCCGGCGAACCTCGGCCAGGCAAAAACGGTCTTTAATCTCAGCCTCGGGGATGCAGACATGGATGGTGTTTCTGACTACTGGGAAATGGCTTGGTTTGGCACACTCACACGCGACCTCCGCCTCGACACCGATGGGGATGGTTTCTCGGACGCCGAGGAATATGCCGCTCACACTGACCCGCTGCTCTGGCAGTCCCGCCCGTCGGCAGCAGGCGGAATGCTTGTTCTATACACTTCTCTTACCCTCTAAGCAGCTTTGCATCATATGAGTAGATCCATTCATAGCTCTAATTACATCTCCTCCAAGCTTTGTCATTTACTGGCTTTGATACCCGGAATTATGCTTGGGGGCAGCCTGAATGAAAACAGCTCCGCCGGGTGCGAGGCATGCACCCCACCAGCTGCTTGGCGCTACCAATGGGGGGATGGAGGCAAGTATCAACATTTCACCTTCTCTCAAAATGGCTTTACAAAGTTAGACCGAATCAGGACAGGAATAATTGATTCCGCCTGGTCCCTCAATCCTATAGTAGCTGGCACCGTCAAAGAGTTTTCCGGATCCGTGTATTCCCTCTGGTATCACTCGGTCACGGGGGTTCCTGGCTACTGGTATGAAAGAGCTTATCGTGAGATGGTGACATCCGTGGAAACCACACAAACCACGTATGGAACCACGTTGTATCGAGCAACTCGGACCAAACTCGAATATATTCCTCAGGTTCCCCCGAATCGAAAATACCGGGGCTGCGAACGAATAACTTATCCTGCAACACGCCAGAATTCCCAATCGGCAGGTGATGCCTCATTTTCTGCCCCTTCACTAACCAATGAGCAATCGGCTAGTTACGCAGCCGGCCTGCAATCCGGGTGCTCGGCATGCTCAAACGAAGGTGCGGGCGAGGCCGGTGCATTCGATGTGAAAATCCACCTTGGAGACAGTGGCTTCGGTCCGGTCGAGTTGATCTACTCAGGAGACTTGGGATCGAATCTACTGTTGAAGCGTTCCAATTTGAAACTTTCCGAGCTATTGGGAACGCCTGGCGTGACAATCGTCAACGGAAGTGGCGTGGACACATTAACATTAACGCATGCTATCACGAACCAGCCCATTTCCACTGTCGTTGTTAGCTACTCTTTGACGCCCGGCAGCTCAGATCTTCTAACTTCACTTACCATTGTATTGACGCCATCAGAGCCGACGAATGATCCTACCACCCACCTTTTTGTTCCTTCAACATCTGGCGCTTATTCGGGTATCACATACACAAAAACGAAGGCTGACACAATCGCATCCGCAGGTTTTCTCAGCCTCGATCCCGCCGCCCCTGTGAATAATCTTGGACTGTACGGGGCATACCGAATCATCTATCCCGATGGTCGGATGCGGGAGCTGGTCGCTGCGCCTCCGGTCACCTCCGGTTCGAATCTTACCTTCACTTGGGTTCCTAATGTCAGCCACCCAAACGGTGGAAGTTACGAAGGCCTTCTGCATGAGGAAGTCACGGAAACGTCGGGGCTTTCTGGGGCTAGGCCGGTGAAGATTCACCGCTACTATCGCCAGATCGGTGACGCGCCTTCACCTCCCCCTGCTCCACCACCTAAAATTGCAAAAGTTCTTGTTCTTGAGGAGTCGGTGCCGTTAGGAGGCACCGAAGCCGAGACAAGGTCCGTGATATTTGGCTACGACGATCGACTGAGCGTGACAGGCAAATATGGATTAAAAGTAGATAACCCAAACTTCGGGAGACGCGTTTGGGAGGCCAGAAATGATGGGACGTGGGTATTGAAACTAATTCAGGAGTCCTTGGACGCTGTGACTGGAGAAGCAATCCTTGCAGAAGCTGTCGAAATTACACCGTGGCTGGACGGTCCTGCCAACGTCCGGCCTGCTCAATTTGGCCGATATGCTGGGATTGGGGAAACAAGCACCTACATGCAAGCCTTGATTGCTTCAGCAATGACGAAATCTCCATACATGCTGGATGGCACAAGGCGTAGAATCGATACGGACAAACGATTTCAGACCACAGGATCATGGACTTTCAATACCATGTCAGAGCATAGCATTGGCGGGCGCTTGATCGGCATAAAACTGGAATATCTGCATGATGCTACTGGCAGCCTTACGATTAATGTCCCTGAACACGGCCTTGCGTCTTTAGGGCTTGATTTTAAATCACGGCAAGAGAATTGGACCCCCAGTCTGGTTGGTGCGGCTTCAGCGAACACAAAAGTGAATCCGCAAGAGTTCAGCGCATGGAATTGGAATACTCCTTTTACCTGGAGCTCGACCTACAGTAGAGAGACAACTGGTTCTGTGTCTCTGAGCCAGGATGGCATCGCAAGTTTTAGCCACCGGCCAGTGAACACCGAACAGCATGCCGACAACATGCACAAACTCCTGGTTGTTCCGAATGGCAGCACCAAGCATGACTATCATGTGCCAATGTATTACAAGACACTTGCTGTCCATTCGCTGTCTCAACACTTGGACATGGATGACCAAATGCGCACCATCACCCACACGAGTCGTCATCAAGGAGCTTCTGGGGCTGGATATGATTACCAGACCATCTCCACCGCTCACACGGGTGAGACGGCCTACACCCGTAGCACTGGCGCTCAGGTGCTCGATTCTCAGTTGGAGGACACCATCATCATCGAGGGCACAGTTCAGGTCCGCACCAGCAGCCGCACGGATGCCCAGGGCATCACCACCGTAGCGAAAACAAACGAGGCCACTGGGGAGCTGATCTCCGAGACGAAAATGGGCGTGGACGCGACGGCGGAATTCCCCGCCCAGCCGAGTGTGATCACCGCCTACGCGAAGAGCACGAATGCCACCACGGGAGAAGTGACGCAGACGGTGACGCAGACTGCCGGGGCCGCCACCCGCACGCTTTCCATCACAGTCACGGATGCCCTGGGCCGCACGAAGAGCGTCACCGATGAGATGGGCCGTGTCACCGCTTATGATTACAGCGCCGATGGGCGCACCACCACGGAAACGCTGCCCGGCGGCCTCACCCGCATTACCACCACCTACCTCGATGGGCAGCTCAAGAGCATCACCGGCACCGCTGCGGTTCCTGAGTTTCATGATTACATGGTGAACGATGGCTCGAATGCTGCCTATGAGGCAGGCAGCATCACGGAGACCGTATGGACTGGATGGGATGGGAATGGCAACGCACCAGCGGAGGCGTTGTGGCGCAAGACGACATCGAATTTTCTCAAGCAAGTGCTGCGTGAAGAAAGCCCCTCACCGGCTTTGAGCGGCGGAGTGGTCGCCGTAACGCATTTCTACAATGCCAAAGGTCAAAAGGTAAAGTCGCAGACCACGGGGCAGGCGGCGATGCTCTTTGCTTACGACGACTGGGGCAATCTTCAGCGGCAGGGCTACGACCTCAATGAAGATGGTGCCTTCACACAGAACTCGCCCGATGTGGTGAGCGAACAAACACTGTCCTATGAGATGGCCGGTGATGCGGTGTTCGAGGTAACCACGGAAAACATCTGGGGACGTGCTGGTAGCACGGCAACCACACGGCGGGATCTGCGCGATGCCATTGGCACCTGGCAAGAGCGCACCAACGGGAATGGTTCCTACCAAGCATTCAAAACGGAGAGCGACCCCATGGCACAGATGCGCTGGGAGGCCAGCGGGCCGAGCCTGGATGAGAATTGGAAAAGCAGCGCCCGCACCTTTTACAACGGCCAGCTGATGAGAGAGGTGCTCAATGGAAGGCGGCGAACCTATCAATACGATGGCTTTGGAAGTGTGACCCAGGTGGTGGAGACCACCCTGGCTCCGGCCACCGCCGGAAATCCTGTCCAGACCACCACGACGGTGCTCGGCCACACCGGCGGGCTGCTGGCGAGCGAGTCCATTTCCGGCACGGGCACCCGCACCTTCAGCCGGGACGCGAGGACCTACTCCTACTACCCTGCGGACCATGTGAACGCGGGGCAGGTGAAAACGATCACCCAGGGCGGTCACGTCACCCGCCTGGCCTATGATGCGCTTGGCCGCCAGACCCACCAGTGGGGAGATGCGGCCCAACCGCAGCGCTACGAATATGATTCCACCGGTCGGCTTTGGAAACTGCATACCTACCAGGGCGGCACCGGCTGGAACAGTGAATCGCTGCCAGAGGATGTCTTCAACACCGCCACCGCTGCCACCACCACCTGGGCCTACCGCCCTGGCACGAATGCCTTGTGGAAGAAGACGGATGCTCTCAACCGGAGTGTGACCTATGCGTATGATGCCAGCGGCATTCTGCTTTCCAAGACAAACGCCCGCGGCACCGCCGCCACCTACAGCTATGAGCAAACACCCAGCGGCAAGAAAATCCCAGGACGGGTCAGCGGCATCACCTATGACGATGGCAGCACCCCGCCGGTATCCTTCATCTATCATACCGACGGCAGCCTCAAAACCGTCACCGATGCCGCCGGCACCCAGGGTATCAATCTTTCCGGCAGTAGCGTCCTGGCGCGAAACATCGTCATCTCAGGCGATGGCCTTCTCAATGGTGTCATCTTGAACCGCACCCATCTCGACGAGGATCATCCGCAGACCCTCCAGCTCCGTCTCGCCAGTGAACCCATCCTGCCGGACGCGGGTGGCAGCCTCTCCTACAACAATCCCGTCACCCTCTTCACCCACGCCTACGGTTGGTACATGGGAAAGTATCCACGCCTCATGGGCGTGGGCAGCACGGCGGGCACAGGTCTGACGGCCGCTCCCTCCACCAGTGTGAGCTACTCCTATGTGAACGGTCTTGTCAGGCACCGTTACTTACAGGGCCTGAACTACCAGACCTCCTACCGCTACATGCCTGACGGAGCGGTGATGGAGATCGCCACGCAGACACGCCGCTACAGCTACTCCGGGAAAATGGTCGGCCGCGGCGGCATGGCGGACGAGTGGTACTATGAGTTCGATTCCCGTGGGCGGCGGCAAAACATGCTCTGGACGGACAAGTATGAGCCAGATTTCCAGGACCGGCACCCGAAGCGCTGGATCTACGATTACAACGAGCGCGGCGAGGTGGAGCAGGCCGACCGCGAAGGTCAATTCCTCACGGAGAACGGATGGGAAACGGCGTCGGTCACCCACCAGCGGCGGAGCTACACCTTTGACCTCATGGGCAACCGCGACATCGCCACCCAGGGCACCAGTGCGGCGGAGAAGGCTGCCTTCACCCAGGATTACACGCCCAACTTACTCCAGCAGTACAGCACGGTGGCCCGTGGGCGTGTGGTGGAGATCACCGGGGAGGCGGCGCAGGGGGCCGTGGTGGCGCTGCGCATTGATGACGGCACGTCTTTTACGGTGGACCGCAGCCTGCCGCAGAATCAGACGGGGGATTACAACAGCTTCCGTTACCTGCACACCGTCACCGGGCCGCAGGCGGCTGCGGCGCAGTGGGTGAAGGTGGAGTTCACCGCCACGCTCGGCACTGCCACCACGCTGCGGCGCGGCTTTGTGTATGTGCCTCCCGCCGATGAGGCCCCGCAGCATGACCTCGACGGCAATCTCATTGAGGACGGCCGCTGGGTGTACACCTGGGACGCCGAAAACCGCCTCACCAGCGTGACGCAAAAGGTGCTGCCGGTCGCGGCGGGCGCCAGCACGCCGCCAGCCCGCACAAAATTGGAGTTCGCCTACGATTACAAAAACCGCCGCATCGCCAAAAAAGTCTTCGTGGAGGAAAGTGGCACAGGTTTGCAACCTGTGTCTTGGCGATTGACCAAAGACCTCCGCTTCGTGTACGATGGCTGGCACATGATCGCGGAACTCGACGCCACCTTCGCCACCGGCACGGGCGTGGCGGGCATCACGCCCACACGCGGCGTGGTGCGCACCTACCTGTGGGGGCCGGATGTGAGTGGGACCATGACCGGCGCGGGTGGCGTGGGCGGTCTGCTGGCCTTCACCTTCCAGGGGGACAGCTACTACCCCATCTCCAATGCCAATGGGAACATCACCGCCATCCACGCGCCGGGCATCGATCAAGTCATCCGCTTCGATTACGACCCCTTCGGCAACCGGATCACCAACACCGGCCCCGACGTGGAAATCTGCCCGATGGGGGTCAGCAGCAAGTACACCGACAGCGAGACGGGCCTGGTGAACTTCGGTCTGCGAGTTTACTCACCGCAGTTGGGCCGGTGGCCATCCAGAGACCCCATCGGCGATTTGCAATTTTACAGAGCATTCATTGCCGGTCGTTCAGATGAAGAGATGGACAAGTGGCGCGAAGCATATTTTCACTCCCAATATAGCTTTGTATTGAACGATCCCATCAACACTTTTGACTTATTGGGGTTGGTAGATCGAGAGTTTTTCAAGCCCAATTCTTGGGAAGAAACCGACCAATCATTCTACGACGACGGATCAGACGTGTATGACATTGGAGCGCATGGAAATCCAAGTTCGATCTTTGATCAAAACACAGGTCGTTCACTCAGCGCACAGCAGCTTTACGATCTAATAAAAAATGATGCTCTATTCAAGTCTGCCCAGAAAATCAAGCTGTGGGCATGCAGCACGGGTCAAGGTGACGGGTCATTTGCTCAGCAACTTGCTACGTTAAGCTGCAAAAAAGTGGTCGCCCCAACAGACATTTTGTGGGCGGGTGTGTTGAACGACGGCAAAGCTCATGTTGATCCACCAAAGGACCGCAACGATCCTAACTCGCCCAGAACAGGAAACCCAATTCGGCGGCTTTTGCAGGGCCGCTGGAAAACATTTAAACCAAAGAACTAGCCATGAAATGGATAGCGTTTTTTTTCCTGGCGCTTGTTTTGATCCTCTGCGGTTGCATGAGCGCAACACATGAAACATCACACGGCGGACGCTATGGGAGTCGTTTTGCCCTTTCTGAAGAGCGTTTGACTGTGCTAACTCGAGATGCCAACCACGGGGATGGTAGGGCGGCATATCTTATTGCGCTTCATTATCTTTACGCGTTGTGTGATTCCAAGACTGGTGATCAATGGATGAGCAAATCGCGACAACTTCGCTACGAGCCAAATCCTGATGATGTGCCGTGATACAAATCCTTCACCCTGCGCAGCGTCTCCCCCCCCCCGCCGGCCGGTGGCTGAGCTTGGCAATATGCGGCTGAGTGTAAAATAAATAGCCTGGTAAATACTGCCGGCCTCGTCGCGACGTTGATGAACTTGCTGACGGGTCTTCCTCTGCATCGAACCCTTGCGCTAATCTCAACCGCCTGAGCAAGAGTAAGATCAAGAGCAAGAATCCGTCGGTCTCTGATCCCTTATCTCTCATCCCTCATCCCTCATCCCACCCGCCATGACACGCACCCTCCTCGCCATCGGCGCCCATTATGACGACAGTCCTTTCGGCATCCCCGGCACGCTGCTGCGGGCGGTGAAGAAGCACCAGCGCGTCGTCATCCTCAGCCTCATCGGCGATTACACGAACTGGCCGCCCGTCAAAGGCCGCGCCGAAGAACTGCTGGAGCTCTCGAAGCAGATGGCGGCCGAGCGCGGCATGGAGATGCGCTTTCTCAAATGGAAGAGCATGGGCTTTGAACCCACGCTGGAGGCAAAGCGGGCCGTCGCCGAGGTTGTGGCTGACGTGAAACCGGACGCCGCCTTCATGCTCTGGCCACGGGACCGTCATCCCGACCACGAGGCCGCCAGTGCCATCTGCCACGCCGCGCTGCATCAGCCCGCGCGATTGCTCGGCGTCGAGGAGGCCCGCGTGCCCTCCCGTGTCTTCTGGTATGACAATGGCCCCGGCCACACCATCGGCTTCGAGCCGGACACCTACGTCGATGTCACTCCCGAGTGGGAGGCCTCCCGCGAATGGCTCGGCCGCCTCATGGCCTTCGTGCGGAAGGAAGAATATGATCCCGCCAAGGCGGATGCCGCGCTGGAAACGAAGACCGTCCTCTCCCGCTACCGCGGCCTCGCCTGCGGCGTGAAATACGCCGAGGCCCTCAAAAGCCTGCGCCCCGGCGTGACGATGGAGCTTTGAAGG
>JBJONJ010000110.1:0-4743 GCA_046051905.1 Verrucomicrobiota bacterium | reverse complement strand
TCCGGCCCGCTGCGGTATCCGGTGGAGACAGGCCATGAGGGCCTTTTGGAGGCCTTGTTTGCCGGCATCATCGTTCCCGAGCGTGTGCTTGAAGAGCTGCGACACGCGTCCGCTCCAGACAAGGTCCGGCGATGGGCCGGCACGCTTCCAAATTGGGTCACCAGCCGGATCGCCCCGCCGCTCAAACCAGATATGAACCTCGATCCCGGTGAATTTGAAGCCATCGCGCTGGCCGTCGAGATTCGGGCGGATTTGCTCATCGTTGACGAACGTGCGGGCAGGAATACTGCGGCGGCACTTGGATTGAACTGCATGGGAACGCTTGGAGTGCTCGCCTTGGCATCCCGACGCGGGCTGCTGAATTTTGAAGCAGCTCTCGAAAGCCTGCTTCTGACCAATTTCCGGGCCAGTGACGAGCTGATTCGCAAAACCCGAGCCCTGGCAAACTCCTGATCATGGCCGCCGACACCACACGCCTTGTTCTAAACCACGAGACCTACGAGGTCGTGCTTCAGGGCATCATCCCGGCGGCCAAAAAGGTGCTGTGGCTCGTCACCGCTGATTTGAAGGACCTCTACACCAGCGATGGCGGAAACTTCGTGCCGCTGCTGCAGATCCTGGCGGAGAAACTCGATGAAGGCGTCGAAATCCGCCTCGTGCATGCCAAGGAGCCAGGACCACGCTTTCGCGGTGATTTTGACCGCTTCCCGCAATTCCTCGAAAGCGACCGGTTTGAGCGCATCCTCTGCCCGCGCATGCACATGAAGTGTGTCATCGCCGATGGTCGCGTGGCCTACATCGGCTCCGCGAACCTCACCGGGGCCGGCATCGGGGCCAAAGGGCAGCACCGAAGGAATTTTGAGGCTGGCATCATCACCGAGGACAAGGCGATGATCCGCGGCTTGATGGATTTTCTCGATGCCTTTTATCTTGGCGACCACTGCCTGAAATGCCAGCGGCGCGACGTTTGCCCTGACCCCATCGCATGAAAGCACTCATCACTGGCGGCGAGGGCGACCTGGCCCATCACATCCGAGCGGAACTCGAATCCGCTGGCTGGGACGTGCTCGCTCCCGGCCGCGCAGAGCTCGATGTGCTTCAACCGAAGGCCTTCTTCGCTCAAATCGACCGCCTCGATCTCCTCATCAACAACGCCGGCATCTTCCGCGATGCTTCGCTGCTCAAAATGACCGAGGAAGACTTCGACGCCGTCCTCGACGTGAACCTCAAAGGCGCCTTCCTCTGCACCCAGGCCGCCCTGAAACTCATGAGCCGACAGCGGGAAGGCCACATCATTAACATCGGCTCCTACTCCGCCCTCAGCGGTCCCGCCGGTCAGGCCAACTACGCCGCCGCGAAAGCCGGTCTCATCGCCCTCACGCAATCCACGGCCAAGGAATACGGCTCTCGAAACATCCGCGCCAACTGCCTACTCCCCGGCTTCCTCGAAACGAAGATGACGCGGCACCTCCTCGAAGACGCCGAGTGGAAGGAGCACCTCCTCTCCCAGCACACCCTCGGCCGGCTTAACACCCCGCAGGACGCCGCCCGCTTCGTCCTCATGCTTCACGCGATGCCCGCCGTCAGCGGCCAGATCTTCCAGCTCGACAGCCGCATCCACCGCTGGGCGTGATTACTTCACATACTTTTTCAGATCACGCATCGCGATCACCGTGCAGCCTTCGTCTTTGAGATGCTGCATGTAGCTCTCGAACTTCGCCGGATCAGTGTTCACCCACGGATGCTTGATGTCCGGCACGCCGTGAAAGGTCATCACCGCGATCTTACCCTCCTTCGCCTGCGCCACGGCGGCCTTGAACTGCTCCAGCGTGCTCTCTGGCTTGCCGTCAAAGGCTTGCGGCATGAGCAACGGATTGTCCGTGGCAGGATCGAAGGCCTTCGCGCCTCCCGCACGCGCAAAAAGATAACCACGCTCGCCCAGCAGCTTCGCCGCGGCCTCGCTCGTCGCATAGCCGGGGTAGCAAAAGCTCACCGGCTTCGGAATGCCCGCCTTCTCGCATTGCGTCTCGATGAACTCCACATCCGCCGCGAGCCGCTCCGGCTTCTGCTTGGTCACGCCCGCGTGCTTCCGCGTGTGGTTGCCGATCTCGAAACCTTGATCGTGCAGCGCCTTGATCTGCTCCCAGGTCATGTAGTTCTTCTTGTCGATGAGGAACTCGAAGCCCTCCGTGATGAAGAACGTGGCTCCAAACCCATGCTTCTTCAGCAGCGGTGCCACATAGTTCGCCTGACTCGCCACCGAGTCGTCAAACGTCAGCACCACCAGTTTATCCGGCACCGGTTCGGCGTGCAGCGACGTGGCGAGGAGCAGGGCAAAGAGTAGGCGTTTCATGCGGGCGTAGGGAACGCTGCTGCGGAGCCTTTTTCACACTTCAGACCAGCTCTCACACGCCAGATTTCGCACTCGTCTGAACTCATCAAGGTTATGGGTCACCAGTTTGGCAGAGAGCGCCAGCGCATGAGCCGCGATCAAAAGATCATTCGGGCCGATGAGTTTGCCTTTGGACTCCAGATCTCTTCGGATTTCCCCGTAACTGCGGGCGGGATCACCTGCCAGGAAATCAAACTTCGCAAAAGGAGACAGGATGCGCTGCATGCGTGCCCGCTCAGCAGCCGGGTCATCCGCTCCGCTAGCTCCGTATTCCAGTTCAGCCAAGGTGATGGCGGACAGACCGATCACATGCCCTTCTGTCGCGTGCCGCCGACATCTGGCGAGGATGCGCCTGCCGGCTTCCTGTCGCTGGCGTTGTTTTTCAGACCTGGGTTCCAGGATGCTCAAGCCGCGCATCATCAGGATCGTGGTGTCTGTGTCCAGCAGGTAGATCATGCCGCATCACTCCAGGCGCGTTTTTCGAGTTTCATGCCCTTCCGGCGTCCTTCCATGGCCTTGAAGAACGATTCCGAAAGCCCCTGGCATGCCTCCTCGCACGCATCCCAGGGATCACCCTCCGAGATCAGGATGCCCTCAGGCACCCGGCGAAGCGTCACCACTTCGCCGCTGACACGAAAGTCCTTTGGCAGCCGGATGGCTTGGCTGCGCCCATTCATAAAAACCTTAGCTCGTGAACTCATGTCATGGTCTATACCTTCCGGTAGAGCCAAAAGCGAGAGGAATGTTACCCTGGTGATCATCCTGCGACCATCACCCGTAAGGCTACTTCCGCCCCTGTTTCACGGCTTCGATGGCTTTCTCGATGTTCGTCTTCCAAACGCCTTGGAGCTTGTCGGGCTCGGCGCGGTTCAGCGTCTTCAAAGCATCATCGAACTGGCCTTTACGCGTTTGAATGCGCGCGATGCCTTGCAGGGCGGAATATTCGTCCGCGCCGCCGAGGCGGGTTTTGCCTTCGAGGATGGTTTGGTAGGCTTCGAGGGCTTTGGCATCGTCTTTGAGGTTCAATTCGCGGTTTTGGGCCTGCACGAGCAAAACGGTCTCGCGAGTGCGTGGATCGCCGATCCACTCCAAAGCGGCGCTGAGGTCAGATTCGGCTTTTTCGCCGTTTTTCGTGATCGAATAGGCGCGGCCGCGATGATGAAAACCATCGCCACGCTCCCAGAAGGGCCATTTTATGATGTCTTCGGCTCCGAACTGCTTCACGACTTCGGCCGCCTGGAAGTTGGCGAGCAGGTTTTGCATCTGCGCGGTCTTCTTGACGGCTTCGATTGGAATCTGGTCGATGAACGCGGCCTTCTTGTCGTGTTGCGCGGCTTGTTCGAGCGCGGCGGCTTTTTGGAAGTCGGAGATCGGCGTGGTGGCGGCGAGGGCGAGGAAGGGGTCGGGCTTGCGCTTTTGCATCGCGGCCTGAAAACCGAGCGCGAAGTCGGTGACGCTCGGATCGGCATCGAACTGATGGGAACGACCACCATAGAAGTGGGCGAACTTCATCGGGGCGTGGAAATTGGATACGCCGGTAGGCGAGAGGGCGCTGTGCTCCTCGCCGTCCTCGCGGATGCGCTGGCGGCAGAGGTTGATGTGCCAAGGCAGGCTCTGCGTGGGGTGGCGGCCGATGATTTGATGCAGCGGATCGTTTTCATCGGTGGTGATGGGCAGGCTGATCTCGACGGTCCAGTGATCGTCGGCGATGAGTGTGGCGACCTCCGCTTTGGCATCCCAGGTGAACCACTGGCTGCGCGGCGCTCCGCGATCCAGATCGACGACATGCCCGGCGGGGCTGACAGCGATGGAGTAGTAGGAGTGCGTCTCGGTGGCGAGCTCGATCTCGATGGCGTCTCCATGCCAGAGCGCCTGGTCGTCATCGCGGGTGGTGGTGATGTTGGGTTTCTCACCGCGTCGTTCATCGCAGCGAAAGGCAAAGACGACGTTGTTGCCTTGCCATCCGGCTTTGAAGGAGGTGCCAAAGGTGGGCGTGCGACCTGTCTGCAACTCGCGGAACTTGCCCGTGGCGGCTACGGGGCAGTTTTGCCAGTATTCGTCATCGAGTTTGCCATCGATCACGATGCACTTCGCATCGCCCACAAGCCGCAAGGTGGGCACGGGGCCGCGTTTCTGGCCGAGCTGAACGGATTTCATGCGCACGCCTTTGAGGAAGTCGTCGATGAGGGCGAGTCGTTTGCCATGAACGCCCGCGGCATCTGCTTTGGCCTTCGCCTTCTCGAAAAGCGTGAGCGCTTCATCGGCTACTGCCTTGTCCTTGGCCATGAACATCCAGTTGGATTCACAGTAGGTGAAGAAGGTGTGCATCTCGCTCTCAGCAGGCCCGTAGA
>JBJONJ010000109.1:0-6299 GCA_046051905.1 Verrucomicrobiota bacterium | reverse complement strand
ACCAAGGAGCCCTCGGGGATTGACGCGCCTTTGGTGACCAGCGCCCCGGCAGCAATGATGCATCGCGGACCGATTTGGGCTCCGTCGAGGATGACCGCGCCCATGCCCACGAGCACCTCATCGCCCACGGTGCAGGCATGCACCACCGCGCGGTGCCCCACCGTGACACGGTCTCCGAGCACGCAGGCAAAATCATCGCTCACATGCAGCACACTGCCATCCTGCACGTTGGTCTGGTCCCCCATCACGATGCGGTTGATGTCACCGCGCAGCACAGCGGTGTACCACACGCTCGACTCCTGGCCGATCTCCACACCACCCAGCACCACGGCTCCGGGAGCGATGAAAGCGCTCGGATGCACGGAGGGGGCGGCATCGCGAAGCAAGAATTTTTTCAAATTTTGCGGGGAGGTTGGAGCAAGCATGGCGTGATTTTTATGTTTGACGGGACTGCGGTGAACAAGTCATAGATCGTCTCAATCCCGCATAAATAAAGGCAGGGAACAGCAACCAACAAACATCCACTCCTCAATCATGAACAAAGCTCAGCTTATCGAACAAGTGCAGAAGGCCCTCGGCGGCGAAACCTCCAAGCGCGCCGCCGGCGACGCTCTTGAGGCCGTCCTCAACTCCATCGCCAAAGGTGTGAAGAAGGGCCCGGTGCAGTTGATCGGTTTCGGCACCTTCAAGCCCATCTCCCGCAAGGCCCGCACCGGCCGCAATCCGAAGACCGGCGCCGCGATGAAGATCAAGGCCTCGAAGTCCGTGCGCTTCGTGCCTTCCTCCGCTCTCAAGAAGTCGCTGTAATCAGCGTCCCGAGGATTCATCACCCAAAAGAACAACCCGCGGCCGTGAGGCCGCGGGTTGTTTGCTTCTCAAGACGGGTTGTCAGCGAGCCAAGGTCATTTTTTGCCGCCGGCCGCTTCCTGGCGCAGCTGCTCAAGGCGGGAGAGAGGCTTCGGTGCGGCAGGAGCCGCGGGCTTCGGCTCTTCCTTGGGCTTCGCGGCCGCCACGACCGGCGCGGCAGGAGCCGGGGCCTTGCGAGGGGCGTCGATGCGCAAGATGGAGCCCAGCGCCACTCGGTGCGTGGTGGTGCCGCCGGGGATCGGGACATCGACACGGACGAATAGATTGCCCTGCTTGCCTACGGGGGACTTGTCGGTGGTCTTCACCTTGAAGGAGACTTCCTTGGTGTCCTTGGTGATCTCTGCGGGCTCGATTTCAATGGTGTCCGGCACACCGAGCACGTCCGCTTTGGCTTTGCCTTCAAAAGGCTTCAGGTGCTCCAGTTTGGCGATCATGACAGTTTCCTTGCCCTGCTCCACGGCCACGAGCGGGATGGCAGACGCGGTGAGGAAGGCGGTGGTTGTGGCCACCTCGGTGAAGGGGCTGGCATTGTAAACTCGGCCATTGCCGGCATCGACCTCGCCCATGACGGTGTAGTTCCACTTGCCATCGGCTACCGCGCCATTGGCGTCGAGGTTGAAGACACACTCGTTCTGGCCTTCGGGGATCGTTTGCTCACCGAGGCAGCTCACACCGGGGGATTTCCAGATCATGAACACGCGGATGGCGTTTTTGAAGCCTTCCTTCCGCTTGGCGACGACTTTCAAATCGAGCACGCCATTCGCCACGAGTGGCACGGCAGGCTTCTCGATGCTCAGCGAGTAGGGTGCCTCGTCAATGACAGCCACCGGGAGCTTGTCCTCGATTTCGGTGTAATAGACGACGTTGCCGTTGCGCACGATGTCGAACTCCTGGCGCAGCTTGCCGGTGATCTTGGTGTTCGGATCGACGGGGGTGAGCTTCACCGGCACGGTTTGGTGGCCGAGCGGGGCATCAGCCGCGGCTTCGAAGAGCAGCGGCACATTGCCGAGATCCTTCGGGGCCATCTCTGTGAGGAGCTTCACACCTTGCGGCAGGCCCGCAGCGTCAAATTTGAAGTCACCGCCCACGTTCACGCGGGAGATGTTCACCAGCGTGGCATAGCGACCGCCTTTCGGGACGGCGATGAATTGGCGGTAGTGCGTGTCATTCACCGTGAACTGCGGCGAGGCGAAGTAGAGCTCCGGCACGGCGGCGACGAGTTCGAGGCGGTAAACGTAGTTGGGACCGCCACGATCGAGGTGATCGGCCACACGGACGAAGTAATCGCCATCAGCGGGGATGCTCACCTTGAACTTGCTGTCGAGACGACGACGGCCACCGCCATCGTCATTGCCGCTGAGGCTGCCGCCTTTGACGTTGTAGACGTTCACCACGCTGTCGAGTGGGGAGCCGAGGCTCTGGGCGAAGGTCTGCACCTCCAGCGTCATGCCTTTTTTCAGCGGCAACTTGAAGTAATCGATGTCGCCAGGCTTTTCGATGATGCCGTTGAGAGCGATGGGTTCGCCAGCGGCGGGCGAGGCCTTGGCTTGCTCGTCGTTCGGCTCGACTTCGAGGGCGTTGTCGAAAGTCACGAGGCGGAAGGGATTGCCGGAGGGAGCGGGCTCCTGCGACTTCGAGTATAACATGTAGCCTGGGTCGATCTCAGCGGGCAGCTGGGACTCTTCTTCAAAGGAGCTGTCCTTCTCGATGAAGCGCACCTTGGTCTTCGAGCCGATTTTGCCACCGGCGGGATACACCACGTCTGGACGGCGGTAGCTGCCCACATGCAGGCGGTAGAAGGAATTGCCGCTGCCGCGGTAGGAGGACTCGCGGATCATGACGGTGTAGTCACCATCTTCCTCGGCCACATACGAGCAGTAGCCATCTTGACGGTGCAGGATAGTGTCATCGCTGATGACCTTCTCGAAGCGTTCCTTGTCGATGATGGCGAGGAAGGGATCGAAAACGGTGTAGCCCAGGCGGAGGCCGTCCACCTCCACCGAGAGGCGTTGGCCCTTCTTCAGCGGCACTTTGTAGTAATCCACGTCCTCGTTGGTCACGAGGCCTTCGACGGTTTGGTTCAGCTGAAGGACCTGCGGGGTCTCAAACTCGCTGTTCGGCTCCTTTTCCTCCACGTTCGGGAAGATTCCCACGAAGAACTGGCGGGCATGGGAGATGCCGGTCTTCGTGCGGATGCGCATGAGATGGTTTCCGGGCGGCACATCCGGGGCGATGGCGATGGTGAGATCCACTTTGTTCTTCTCGACCTTCTCGACGCTCTTCTGCGTGAAGCCGGGGGAGAAGAAGATGAGGCTCTCAAAGTCATCGAGGCGATTGCCGGTGACCGTGAGCTTTACCTCTGTGCCACGCTGGCCGCCATTCGGCTTCGTGGTGGAGAATTCCGGGTAGGAGGCAAACAGGCTCGCCGAGGTGGCAAAAGCCGCCGTGCCGAGGAGGATGGTGCGGAGTGAGGACATGAGGAGTCGTTTTGGGGTCGGCGAACATACGGGCGTCCGCCTGGGAAAATTGCTTTTGAGGCCAAAGATTGCGCCGGACGAGTCTGCTGGCAAACAAAGAGGCACCTCAGGCCTGGCGCGGCAGCCTTTCCAAGGCCTCCGCAGGCAGCTCCACCATCTTTTGGCGGCCGCTGGCCCCTCGAAGCAGCGTGATCGCGCCTTTCGAGACATCGAGTTCCTTCGCCAGAAACCGCACGAGTTCCTCGTTGGCTTTTCCATCCACCGGCGGGGCGGCCAGCTTCACCAGAAGCACCGGACGGCCCTTCTCATCCGCCGTCCATCCGGCAAATTCCGATTTCCGCGCATTCGGGGATACGCGCAGGGCTAGTTGGGCAGGGGGACTCATCGCCCCACCTTCATGCAAGCATCCGGCGGCGCAACTCCGGCGTCGGCATCAGGCAGGTCTCGTGCTTCCCAAACCACCGGTAGCGGTTCCGAGCCACGAGTGCATAACCGGCATCGCGGAGTGCCCGCGGGATTATTTTACCCAGAACGGCCAGCTTCCATGCTCCGCCGAGCCGTCTGCCAATCTCGATCACGGCATCGCTTTCTCGAAAAGCCCGCTCACGGGTCACCAGCAGCATGCTGTCAGGCGCGTCGGGGTCCAGCCCGTGCCGCAAGTAGAGCTGCCGCCCCAGTTCGCCCTGGATCGGTGCAAAGTGAATTCGCCCGGCGTGATCGTGCGCCACCACAAACCGCACCGCGCCATCGCAAAGGTGGCACACTCCGTCAAAGAGCAGCACGCATTCGCAGTCGGGTGGTAGATCGGTCATGATGGGGAGATACAGGCTGAAGTGGAAAATGGTCAAGAGCGGCCAAGTGCCCGCCCCCACAAGCTCCTGACGAAAAAAACCTCGCGCCTGACGCCGGGACATCCCAAATTGGCCGCATGTCACTCGACTACCGCGACTACATGCGCGAGCAACCCTTCCGGTCCGCGTCATCCTTCACCAGCCGGGTGAAGGCGATGTCCGCCTTCGCATGGGTGATGATCGCCATCAGCGCGGTGTTTGTGGCGCAGTTCTTTTCCGAGACGCTCTCGCCCGTCATGCTGGAAGGGGCGGTCAGTGTGGCAAAACTCGCCGCGGGAAAGTTTTGGACGCTGGTGACTTACATGTTCGTGCATGGCAGCGTGGGCCACTTCCTGCTGAACATGCTGATGCTGTGGTTTGTGGGCCGGCAGGTGGAGAATCTCTTCGGTGGACGGCACTTCCTGCAGATCTTTTTTCTCAGCGGCATCGCCGGCGCGGCACTGGAGATGGCGGTGAACGGCTTTGTGCACGGCGATACGATCACGCCGCTCGTGGGTGCCTCCGCCTCGGCCTTTGGCCTGCTCATGGCGCTGGCCGTGCTGCTGCCGGACGAGCAGATCACCGTCTTCATCTACTTTATCATTCCCGTGCCCATGCGTCTGTGGACGCTGGCCAAGGCGCTCGTGGTCATGCAGACTTTCTTTGCCGTGGCCGGGCTGCTGTTTCCGACCTGGCTGCCGGAGGGATTGAAGATCGCCTACTTTGCCCATCTCGGCGGCGCGTTCGTTGGCTGGTTTTACGCGCGTGCGTTGGGCTATGGTGGCAGGCCGATGACCTACCGCAGCCAGTGGCAGCCAGAGCCCCAGCGGCGCAGGACTCCAGCACCCGTGGCAGCACGCGCCCGGGTGCGGATGGATTTTGAAGAGCCCTCCGCGTCGGTGCCCCCTGCCAACCGCCCGGTGGAACCCGATCTCGAAGCCGAGGTGAACGACATCCTCGATAAAATCCTCCTCGAGGGCATGGGCAGCCTCACTGAAGCGGAAAAACGCCTCCTCGAAAGGGCAAGCGCCGAAATTCAGCGCCGTGCCCCCTCTGGTCCCTTGGGCTGAACCACCCCTCCGGGGACTCCATGCCGATGTTTTCCACGCGCGCGCTCTCCATCGCCATGCTGATCCTTCTCGTCGTCGGAGCGGGAGCACTCATCCGGCAGTACCGCCAGCCGCCCGGCACGCCGCCCAAACCACCACCACACAGGAAACTGACCGAGGACTAGACGTGTCATGCACAACATGGCCTGTCAGTGCGGAGACTTCACCGTTAGTCCGGCTCTCAAAAAGAATATCTGAAATGAGCGGTGAGCGCGGCGGCCTCCGTGGCAAGGAAAGAGCGAAGAGGCTACTGGAACAATAGCTGCCGGGAATCAGACAGACATTTTGAGAGCCAGTCTAGGACTTCGACCTTTCATGTGGGAGAGCTTTCCAACCGCCCATCAACCTCGTTTTGAGCAGAAGTTGCCGGAGCTAAAGCTGCGCGATGCGCGGATCACCGCGTGGTTTGTGATGATCCTGGTGCCGTTGTGCTGGTCCCTATTCTGGATGAAGCCCCTGAGCGAAAGTGGTGTTTCTCGTATGTATCGCGCCCAGCCTCCGCTGCCTCCACGGCCTTTAGCGCCGGTGCTGCTGCCTGCAATGACGATCCTGAGCGGTGATTCGGGCAGCGGCCGCCACGCGCAGCACACGATCTCCCCGGCGCGGCCTGGATGAGGGATGGCGCAAAGGAACTCGTTTTGAGAACCGCAGACCCCGCTTTGACGAGCGGCTATGAGTTCAATGGCTATTTACCTTCGAGCGCCTGCTCAAGGGCACGCCAGCCGAGCATCGCGCATTTGACGCGTTGCGGGAACTTTTGCACGCCTTCAAGGAGGATGAGTTCGCCGAGGGCGTCTTCGTTTTGAGGCTTGCCATCGCCCATGACAATACGGCGAAAGTCCTCGCGCATGGCCGCGGCTTCAGCGGCAGTCTTGCCTTTGACCTTCACGGTCATCATCGAGGCGCTGGCCTGGCTGATGGCACAGCCCTGGCCGGTGAATTTGATGTCGGCGATGTGGTTCTCGTCTTCGAGCTTCACCCACACGTCGATCTCGTCACCACAGGAGGGATTGTCA
>JBJONJ010000108.1:0-3414 GCA_046051905.1 Verrucomicrobiota bacterium | reverse complement strand
TCCTTTTTTGCACCGATGGCGTCATCGACGGCATCTGGGATCACGCCTTGGCCGACATGCTCGCCGAAAACGAGCCACCCTCCGGCAAAACCCGCGCGCAATACTTCGTCGAGCACGCCGTAAGCGAATCCGGCCGCGACAACGCCAGCGCCCTCGTCGTCGAGGTGCTCTGAAAGTACGTCGTCCGGGCTTTAGCCCGCTGAGGAAAGGAGCGACGGCATCCTGCCGTCTCAACTCCTCAACGCGCCGGTCAACTCACGCATCAGCTCCGCCGCCCGACGATGCTGGATCAGCGGAGCCGCCTGTCCAGCGTAGAGCGGCAGCAGTTCTGCGTCACCACGACGCACACCTTCCGCCTTCACCGGACGATTGAAGGCGGCCTGCAAAGGAAACGGCAGTGTCGGATGCGGGCTGTGCTCGAGTTCATCGAGCAGCGGCGAACTCATGAAACGAGCGAGCCTCCCCGTGAAGCGTCGGCTGAGCCGCGTGCGAGCCGCCGCAGGCGTAAACAAAGCCTCGCGATGCGGCGGTGGGCAGTTGGACTCCTCGCAGGCAAGGAAAGCAGTGCCGATCTGCACTGCGTCCGCGCCGAGTTCAAAGGCAGCACGCATGCCGCCGACCTCCGCGATGCCTCCTGCGGCAATCACCGGCCTGCGCGTGACTTTTCGCACCTGCGGCACGAGCGAAAGCGTGCCCGTGAGTGAGTCTTCAGCCGACCGCAGGAAACTCGGGCGATGTCCGCCCGCGTCGGAGCCTGTCGCGACGATCATGTCCACGCCAGCCTCATCAAGCGCCTCCGCCTCCTCCAGTGTCGTCGCGGCTCCCACGGTCAAAATGCCGCGTTGGGCGCATTCACGCAGGATTTCGGCATCGGGGATGCCAAAGACGAAACTGAACACTTTGGGCCGCAGATCGAGAATCACCTCCACCTGCTGCTCAAACGTGAAATCGTCCGGTGGCTCGATGGGCGGCGTTTCAAGGCCAAGACGCTCATAAATGGCCCCAAACTGCCGCAAACCGAGCGCGTGATGCTCGGATGTCATCAACTCCGCGCCCGGATCATGTCGCGAGACCCACAAGTTGATGTTGAAGGGCTTTGCCGTTGCCCTTTGCAGATCGTGAATCACCTCGCGCATCTGATTCGGAGACAAATGATGCGCTCCGAAGGAACCGAGGCCGCCTGCATTCGAAACCGCCGCGGCGAGTTGCACGGACGACAACCCGCCGCCGAACGGCCCTTGCACAATCGGATGCTCGATGCCGATGCGTGACGTGAACGCGTTCATGCTCACTCAGGGAATTGGTTGGTGATCACGGTCTCGCTCTTGTCGAGACGATCGCCGCGCGGCCACGGCTCCTGCAGGCTTTTGCCAATGGCGATCATGAAACTGATCGCATGATCTGAAGGCAGTCGGATGATCTTGGAGACCGCCTCGGGATCGAATCCCACCATCGGGCAGCTCTCATAGCCGAGCCCACGTGCAGCGAGCATGAGCGTCATGCCGCCCAGCGCGGATGAGCGCATCGCCTCGTCGCGGATGAGTTGATCTTTGTCTGCGTAAAAGCCCTTCAAAGCTGGCACCAAAATGTCCTGCACAGGCTGCGGCGCATGGCTCCAGTAGCGCTCCGGCTGATGCTCGTGCGCCTTCAAATCCGCGCACATTACCACCAGCAGCGAGGCATCGGTCACCTGGGCCTGATCCCAGGCCACGGCGCGGATTTGCCGGCGGAGTTCCGGATCGCGCACGAGCACAAAGCGGTAGTTCTGCATGTTGAAGGACGATGGAGCGAGGCAGGCCAGCTCCATCAGCTTTTCGACATCAGCCTCCGGCATGATGTGGGCGGAATCGTAGTGCTTGATGGAACGACGGGTTTCGATGGCTTCGAGGATGTTCATGGGAAAGTGCGGTGAATTGCCGCAGGTGGTTACTTTTGTAAACCGCGAGGCTTGTCAGTCGCTCGAAATCCAGTATCCGATTGGTAACTCGCCATCATCCATCATGGTTCCTCGCCGCAAAAGCAGAGTCACACCGCCGCCCACTACCTGTCCGCTGAAGCTTTGCATGAGCTTCCTCGGCGGTGCCTGGACGCCGAACATCATCTGGTATCTCAGCGGTGGTCCACGCCGCTTCAGCGAGCTGAAGCACGATCTCGCCGGCATCTCCGCGAAAATGCTCACGCAGCGCCTTCGTCATCTCGTCGAGATCGGCGTCGTGGATCGCCACGAGCAGCCAAGCTCGCCGCCAACGGTCGAATACTCTCTCACGGATGTCGGTGGCGAGCTCAAACCTGCCATCGAGGCCATCGTGCGCGTCGGTGAAAAGCTGAAGCGTCTGCGCAAACGCTGAATGGGTGCCAAAGCCATCTAAATCGCAGCACATGCCGTCTCCAAGTCTCAAACCACTCACCCCGCCGCTGCGGCGCTGGTTTGAGGCGCGTGGATGGAAGCCGATGCCGTTTCAAAAAGAGACGTGGGAGGCTTATGCAGCGGGAAAGAGCGGTTTGATTCATGCGCCGACCGGTTTGGGCAAAACGCTCGCGGCATGGTTGGGGCCGGTGATGACGCATGGCGAGGAGAGCGGGCTGCGGGTGCTGTGGATCACGCCACTGCGGGCGCTGGCGGCGGACACGGTGCGCAGTTTGCAGGAGGTCGTCGAAGGCTCGCAAAAAGTCGAGGCACGCACGGGCGATACGTCGAGCAGCGTGCGGGCACGGCAGAAAACGAAACCGCCCTTCGCGCTGGTGACAACACCGGAGAGCCTTTCGCTGCTTTTGACCGATGAAGTGCAAAAAGCCAACCTCAGCGGCCTTCGCGCCGTGATCGTGGATGAGTGGCACGAGCTCATGGGTTCCAAGCGCGGCGTGCAGACGGAGCTTTGCCTCGCGCGGCTGCGGGCGCTGAATCCGCAACTGCGTGTCTGGGGCCTCTCGGCGACGATTGGCAATCTCAATGAGGCGATGAGCGTGCTGCTCGGCAGCGCGGCAAAGGACGGCGTGCTCATTCATGGCAAGGACCGCAAGCGCATCGAGGTGGAGACGCTGATGCCGGAGGATGTGGAGACTTTTCCGTGGAGCGGTCACCTCGGGGTGAAGCTCGTGAAGTCTGTTGTGCAACGCATCGAGGCCGCGCAGACGACGCTGCTCTTCACAAACACGCGTTCGCAGACGGAGATCTGGTTTCAAGAACTGCTGGAGGCTCGACCGGAGTGGAGCGAGCAGCTTGCGATGCATCACAGCAGCATCGACCGCGAGGAGCGTGAGGTGGTGGAGCAGCGTTTGCGCGATGGCACGGTGAAGTGCGTGGTCTGCACCTCGTCGCTCGATCTCGGCGTCGATTTCTCGCCGGTGGCGCAGGTGATTCAAGTCGGCAGCCCGAAGGGCATCGCGAGGCTGTTGCAACGTGCCGGCCGCAGC
>JBJONJ010000107.1:0-6773 GCA_046051905.1 Verrucomicrobiota bacterium | reverse complement strand
ATTCATCGGCACGGCGAGCGCTTGATTGCCATCACGCAGATCGACGGAGCACCAGATGGGCGCTTTGGAGATGGTTTGAGAGGGCCAGCGGCGGTTCGGCAACGTGACGGGATCGAAGCGCTGGTATTTGGAAGATGGATCTTTGAGCATGAGCAGAGAAATTTGACGAGACTGACTGAATTGACCGGAGTGACAGGAGTGTTGCCTGAGTGGTCGAGGATGCCGTGACGTGACGGCAAGGGGTGCATGACGAGGAAACGCGGGCCGCCTACCCTAGCGTAAGTCGCAGGGAGAGAAGGAGCAGAGCCGTGGCGGTCGGGGTCATGGTGCGCGGATGGTAGGGGGATGCGCGGAAACGTCAAGGCTGCTGTGCCTGTTGTGCTATCCGGGCAGCCACTTGAAGGGCTCCCCTGCCCGGCTGTGTCTGGCGTCATGATCATTCCCGCCCAAAAAGATGACGTCCTTCTCGCCGACCTAGCCGCCGCCCGGGGTGGCCCGGAGATGCTGCATGTGTGGTGGCTGGGGCAGAGCGGCTTTCTGGTGCAGTGGAACGGCCAGCGCCTGCTGTTTGATCCCTATTTGTCCGATTCCCTCACGCACAAATATGCCACGACGGACAAACCGCATGTCCGCATGACCGAGCGCTGCATTGATCCGGCGAAACTGACCGGCATTGGCCGCGTGACTGCCAGCCACGTTCACACGGATCATCTGGATGCCGAAACACTGCGACCGCTGGCGTCCGCCAATCCCGGTTTTCGGCTGTATCACCCAATTCCCATCCTCGCCGAGGTTCAAAAACGCACGGTGGGCACTGCCATCGAACTTCACGGTCTGAGCGAGACCTCCCCAGCCCACGAAGGCGACTGGGAAATGCATGCGACGGTGGCAAAGCACAACGAGGTGGTGCGGGATGAACAAGGAAACAGTGCCTACATCGGCTTTCTGGTTCGCTGCGGACCGTTTCGCCTGTTTCATAGCGGAGACACCCTCTGGCATGATGACATGGTGAGGCAATGCCAGGCCTTTGGCCCCATTGATGTGGCGTTCTTGCCGATCAACGGCAACCAACCGGAGCGTCGCGTGGCGGGTAATCTCAACGCTCGCGAGGCCGCCGCCCTGGCGAAGGCCATCGGCGCCCGCTTGGTCATCCCATGCCACTACGAAATGTTTGCGTTCAACACCGCGTCACCCGATGCCTTCATCGCCGCCTGCCAGGAGATGGAACAAGCTTTCCAAGTCATGCGGTGCGGTGAACGACTCGAGCTGCGGCGCTAAGGCAAAAAACCGGGCTGGCATCGCTGCCAGCCCGGTAGTGGGTCGAGAGTTGGGAGCTAATTAAGGATTAATGCTCGTAGCCAGCCTCGCCGTGGTCCGAGAGGTCGAGACCGACCGACTCTTCCTCAGCGGTCGGACGGAGACCGACGAGCACTTTGACGATCATGGTGATCACCAGCGTGGCCACAATGGAGAGCACGATGGTGATGGCGCAGGCCTTGAGCTGGGCTCCGAGGAGGCCGCCTTCGGTGACGAGCTTGTCGAGGCCATTGACCTTCGCATAAGCTTCGCTGACGAGGTTGGCGTTCATCTTCTCGGTGGCGAAGATGCCGGTCACGATGGCACCGAGGGTGCCGCCGATGCCATGCACGCCGAAGGTGTCGAGTGCGTCGTCATACTTGAGGAGGGGCTTGAGCACCATGACGCCAAGGTAAGGAATGACACCGGCGAGCACACCGATGATCATGGCTGACTTCGCGGTGACAAAACCAGCTGCAGGCGTGATGACAACCAGGCCGGCAACGGCTCCGGAGCAGAAACCAAGGACGGAGGGCTTGCCTTTGTGAAGCTTTTCCACAACGGCCCAGACGGCGCTGGCGGTGGCGGCGGCGAGCGTGGTGGTCATGAAGGCACCGGCGGCGATGCCGTCAGCAGCAAGAGCGGAACCCGCGTTGAAACCATACCAGCCGACCCAGAGCATGCCGGTGCCGACCATGCAGAGCACCATGCTGTGAGGAGCCATCTTTTCCTTGCCGAAGCCCGAGCGCTTGCCGAGCAGGATGCAGAGGACGAGAGCACTCCAGCCGGAGGACATGTGAACGACCGTGCCGCCAGCGAAGTCGATGGCAGGAATCTTGGCACCACCGTTCCAAACACCGTTCATGAGACCGTCAAAGCCCCACACCATGTGGGCGAGCGGGAAATAAACCACGAACATCCAAAGGGTGATGAAGAGCATGATGGCGGAAAACTTCATGCGCTCGGCGATGGCACCCACGATGAGGCCGGGGGTAATGATCGCGAACATAAGCTGATACATGCTGAACACTGCCTGGGAAGGCCAGCCGGTGTAATTCCCATTCGGAGCACCGCCCACGCCTTCGAGGAAGAAGTACTTCGTGCTGCCAAGGTAAGGAGCCCACCAGGGAGCGCCTTCCGCCGGATGCTCGCCGAAAACGAAGGAGTATCCGACGAAGTACCAAAGAACCGTCACCAAGCCAGCGCAGCCCAGGCACTGGGCAAGCACGGAGAGGACGTTCTTGGAGCGGACGAGACCGCCATAGAAGAGAGCCAGACCCGGCAACGTCATGAAGAGCACCAGCGCGGCACAGATCATGAGGAACCCATTATGACCTGGACCAGCGAGGCCTGCCAGCTTGCCATCCGCGGAGGGAGCCAGGTTGTTAAAATACTGCTCAAGATCCACGATGCGCTTTTCCAGTGCAGCGGCATCCGGGGCTGCAGGCGCAGGCTCGGCGGCGGGAGCTGGCGCGGCAGCCGCGGCTGCGGGAGCCGGGGCGGGCGCGGCAGCATCCTGGGCATGGATGTCACCGGAGGTGATAGCGAGGGTGGCGATGGCGAGAACCGCAGCGGATGCGATGCTGCGCCAGGTGCGAGTGTGGTTGTTGGGTTTCAGCATAGGGCAGGGGTGGAATTAGCTCCGTTAAAGGTCCAAGCACCCCCCGTGCCAAGTCGCTGAAACTTTTTTCATCAAACTTTAAGCCATCATGCCAATCGCCCATTTTACGAGGAGCAGAGGCGCGCCAGACCTCTCGCAAAAAAAGCCTGATTGATGTTCCCAGCCCATTTCGGCATCGTTCATCCATGGCTCAATACACCGTCCAACCCGGAGACAATCCCTCCAAGATCGCCAAAGCCTTCGGCATGACGATGGCACAGTTTCAAAAGATCAATCCAGGTCTCATCGAGTATGGGACAGGCAAGTGGAAGGTACCCTTCCCCGGTCAGATCGTGAACGTGAATGGTGTCGTCACCGGCCTGCCGCCAGAAACGACCGCAAGCGCACCGACGAGTTTTGCCGCACCACCCCCATGGATGCAAATCGCCATCATGGAGCAAGGCGTGCAAGAATGGGCGCAGGGAGACAACCCGCGCATCATCGAGTATCTGAAGAGCTGCGGTCTTCCACAAAACCTGCTCAAAGACGAGACAGCCTGGTGCGCGGCCTTTGTGAACTGGTGCATCCTGCGCTCGGGCTACAAGCCGCAAGGCAGCGCCAAGGTGTCGGACTGGTGGAGTTGGGGGCGTCCCGTGGCCGCCACCTATGGCGCCATCGTCATCACGCAGTCGCTGACCGTCGATCAGGCAAGCAGCGGGCATATTGGCTTCCTGCATGCGGTGGATGCGAACAATGTCTGGCTGCTCAGCGGCAACTCGAAGAACCAAGTGCGCATCGCCGCCTATCCCAAGAACAAACTCATCCACAATGCCCCTTATCGCTGGCCTTATTGAGCAGGATCAGGCTTGTGAATCGTCAGCAGGCTCAGGAGCGGGTGGCGGCAGGCTGTCAATGAGTTGCACGAGGGGAACCGCACGTTCGGTGGTGTGATCGAGGCGGAAGTGCAGCGGAGGGCTGTTCCGCAGTTTGACGCGTTTGTAGAGGTCCCGCTGGATGGAGCCGCGAGCTTTGTTGAGGCGCTCGACGATGGCTTCCTGCTGATGCGGTTTGCCAATGACGCCGACATAGACCGTGGCGTGCTTCAAATCAGGCGTGACGACCACTTCGTGCACCGTGAGCAGCCCGTCCTCCGGACGATAGTCCTTCTCGACGACGAGCGAGAGCTCGCGGCGCATGAGTTCACAGACTTTGTCGAGGCGGAGAGACATGGGCGAGGTGCAGGGGCAGAGGGCTGAAGGCGCTCTGTTAGAGGGTTTGGGCGATTTTCTCGAGTTCGTAGCACTCGATGATGTCGCCTTCTTCGTAGTCGGAGAAGCCGGAGAGCTTGATACCGCACTCGAGGCCGTTGCGGACCTCGGGGACTTCGTCCTGGAAGCGGCGCAGCGTTTCGAAGCCACCATCATAGACGGCCTGACCATCACGCAGCACGCGGGCGCGTTGCTTGCGGTGCATGATGCCATCGGTGACGACAGAGCCGCCGACGTAGCCTTTGTTGACCTTGAAGACCTGCTTCACGCGGGCGTGGCCGATGACCTTTTCGCGGGTGATCGGGTCGAGCAGGCCCTGCATGGCCTCTTTGACCTGGTCGATGAGTTCGTAAATGATCGAGTAGAGCTTGATCTGCACGCCTTCGCGTTTGGCGACGGCGAGGGCTTTGTTCTCCACCTTGACGTTGAAGCCGAGGATGAGGGCATCGGAGGCGGAGCAGAGGAGCACATCGCTCTCGTTGATGGAGCCAGCCTCGGAGTGGAGGATTTCGAGGTTGATCTTGTCGCTCTTGATGTCGCGCAGGCACTTGGCAATGGCCTCGACGGAGCCCTGCACGTCGGCCTTGAGCACGACTTTGAGCGATTTTTTGTTTCCCTCCTCGATGGAGGCAAAGAGGTGCTCGAGCGTGGTTCGGCGGGGGACGGTGAGCTTCTTCTGGCGCAGCTCTTCGAGGCGTTCCTCGCTGAGCTTTTTCACCGAGCGCTCATTGTCCATGACGACGACTTCATCGCCTACGTTGGGCATGTCGGAGAAGCCAATGACCTCGCAAGGCATGCCAGGGAGCACTTCCTTGATGTTCTGGCCCCGGTCATTCACAAGAGCTTTCACTTTGCCCCAGTAAGGGCCGCAGATGAACGCCTGCCCGACTTTCAGCGTGCCCTGCCCCACGATGACGGTGGCGACGGGGCCTTTGCCTGCGACCATCGAGGATTCGATGACGGTGGCGCGGGCGGGGGCTTTTGGATCAGCCTTCAATTCGAGCACCTCGGCCTGGAGAGCCATGGTTTCGAGCAAGTTGTCGAGGCCCAGGCCGCTGCGGGCGCTGACCTCCATGCACTCAATCTCACCACCCCAATCCACCGGCGCGAGTCCGATCTCCTGAAGCTGTCCTTTGACACGCATGACATCCGCTGTCGGGAGGTCACACTTGTTGATGGCGACCATCAGCTGAACGCCGGCAGCCTTCGCATGGGAGAGAGCCTCCTTGGTCTGAGGCATGATACCGTCATCGGCCGCGATGATGAGCACGACGATATCCGTGACATTGGCGCCACGGGCACGCATGGCAGAGAAAGCGGCGTGACCCGGTGTGTCGATGAAGGTGATGGGCTTGCCATCGTGGAAAATGCAATAGGCACCGATGTGCTGCGTGATGCCGCCGGCCTCGCCCGCGGCCACCTGCGTCTTGCGCAGGGCATCGAGAAGGGATGTCTTGCCGTGGTCAACGTGGCCCATGAAGGTGATGATGGGCGCACGGAGCTCGCGGGTGTCTTTTTCCTCGGCGGTGGGCTCGGGCATGCGCTCCGGCTCGACGATGACTTCTTCGACTTTGTGGACGCCGCCGCCTTTTTCGCGCTTCTCACGCTCCAGCCTGAATCCGTGCTTCTCGCAGACCTTTTCGGCCACTTCGAGGTCGATGGCCTTGTCCGCGCTGGCGAAGACTTTGAAGGCAATGAGGTCGGAGATGATCTTGAACGGCTTCAGGCCCATCTTCTCCGCCAGATCTTTCACGATGACCGGCGGCTTCAGGTGGATGATCTTCTCGCCGTTTTCACCGAGTTCGAATTCCGGCTGGGGTGCCTCGGCAGCGGGCGGTGGAGGAGGCGCGGCGACGATGGGCTTCGGCTTTGCCGGCTCGTCGAGCAACAAAGAGATGGGGGGCAGCGCTGAAACGGGCGCGTCTGTGACGGCGGGGCGCTCACGCTTCTTCGGTTTCTCGTCGAAAAGGCTCAACGCGGCCTTTTTCTGGTCATCGAGCGTGGGTTTGGCGGGCTCGGCGGGAGCGGGTTCGGGCTCCGGTTCCTTTTCCTTCTTCGGAGCCGGCTTTGCCCCGATGCGGGGGAGCATGCTCGTGGCCTCTTTACGTGGCGCCTTGGCCTTGGTTTTCTCCTCTTCTCCTTCCTCGATCAGCGAAAGCACTTTTTTGCCGGTGGATTTCTTCGGCTTGGCGCTTTCGGCCTCAAGCGACACGTCACCGGGTTCGTCGGTGGCGGGCTTGGCGGGTTTCGAGGAGGAGGATTTGCCGGGCATGCGAGAGGAGAGGTAAAAACGAGGGGGTGGCGAGTTCGGAAACTGGCTGCTGATGTTGAAGAAGACTGTTGAAGGAGGCGCTCATGGCAGCAAACGGGTTTACTCCCCTGAGGGGGCGGGAGCATTCGTTTGTGCCTTGGCAAGGATCTGCTCCGCGAGGGCGCGGTCGCCACCGAGCATCTCGGCGACGTCCTCGACATCGGCGTAGGCGAACATGGCGAGATCAGCCATGCCGTTTTGCGCAAGAAGACGGGCGGTGTCGGCGGAGACGCCGAGGGCATCCACGAGGTGCTGGACGGCACTGCCCATCTGGCCTTCGAAGACCTGCTCGGCGTGC
>JBJONJ010000106.1:0-8168 GCA_046051905.1 Verrucomicrobiota bacterium | reverse complement strand
TGAAATCGCCGAGCAGACCGCCAATCACATCCTGCGTTGGTCAATCATTGGCCTGATCGTTTTTGGTTCGTTGTGGTGGATGTACTTTGAGAACATCGCCACAAGCGTGAGAGGCTGGTGGGGACGCCGCTACATCCCCGAGGCGCGCCGCTTTATGGCTGCAGGGGATTGGGCGAACGCCGCCCACACGCTTAAGGATGCCAACCGCTGGGCGCCGCAGGATGTGGAGGTTTTGCGTGTAGAGGTGGATTTTGTCGAAGAGACCGGTTCCGAACCCCGCACGATGATTCGGCTCCTCTCGCAGCTCGACGAGCAGGGCGCCCTCACTCCGGAGGACCTTTTCAGACTTGGTCGAGCCTATGTGCTGCTGCCCGAAATCAAAAAGGCGCGCGACACCTACGACCGCTTCCAGCCAGACCAGCTCACCAAACGCCCCGCCCTCGAACTGCTCTCTGCCATCCAGAAGGCCGAAGGCCTCGCCGCCCGCTCATTTCTCACCCAACGTCAGGCGCTGCTCGCCGATCCCGACAATCCTCAAAGCGTACTCGATCTGGCGCTGCTGGATGCCCGCAGCGGTGATCCCTCCCTCAGCGGCCCCGCACGAGAGCGGCTATGGCCCATCGCCCAAAGTGGCCGAGACCAAGCGGTCCCTGCCATTGAATTCCTGGCGCAACACCGTCTACTCACGGCCCAAGATGCCAGTGACCTCATGGTCCTAGCGGAAAGCATCAAGGACAGGCCCAAGGCCGAAGCCTGCCGCTTCGCTGTGTTATCGGCCAATCTTCGCCTTCATCCCCATGAGAGGGAGCAGATCGTGAACGAAGAGCTCCGCCGTTGGAACGGTCGAGCCGCGGCCAACCTTGCTCCCTTGCTAGCATGGCTGGTAAAGGAGAAGGAATTCGAGCGTGTGCTCCGTCTCGTCTCCGACAAGACCGCGGCCAATTACAGTGCCTTGCTGCCCCACTACGTCTCCGCGCTGCGTGGACTGGGCCGCTGGGGCCAAGTCAAAGTTTTCCTCTCCGGCCGGCTCTCCCCCTCCTTTCCCGGCGTGCAGGCACACATCTGGCTCGCGGAGGCTGAAAGCCACCTCAGCGATGATCCCGACACACCCCGCCATCTGCTGAACACGGTCTTCGACGAGACAGGGCGAGGTGAAAACATGTCAACCGCCCTAAAGGCGGCCCAAATGGCTGAATTCCTAGGCTATTGGGACCTCTCCCGTCAGTTTTTCGAGGGCATAGCCCACAAACATGCCGAGGCAGCTCAGAGCATGCATCTCAAAGCTTATGAGATGGCCCAGAAAGAGACGAATGGGGCAGCCATGTTGCGCTCCAGCGAGGAACTGCTCCGCCTGAAGCCAACCGACGTCGTCTATCTCGACCGAGCCAGCTACCTGCGCCTCCTCCTCGGCACCCAAATCGAAATCGCCGTCAAGGATCTCAACGCCGCCAAGGACATTCCCGCGCACCGCATCACCCCCGACCGGCATGTCGCCCTCGCCTTCCTCCGCGCCCTCGCTGCCTTCCGTGAGGCCCGTTACAACGACATCGCGCCCGAGCTGGCACGGGTGAAGTCCTATGACACCTTCCCGGCCGGTGCCCGAGCGGTCTATGCCGGCCTGCTGGCCATCACGGGAAACCAGTCCGGTGCATATCAAATTGCCGAAAAGATCCCGGTCACGCTGCTACTCAGTGAAGAACGCCGATTCCTCGCCCGGGCTCTTTAGGACTGAAGAGTCAAGGCGATCCGGTTAGGCCGTCACTCTTCACGCGCCGCCGGTGGGTGCGCACCATGTTCATCTCCTTGAGCTTCCGCTGGAGGGTGCGGCGGCTCATGCCGAGCAGCTCGGCGGCCACGGTGCGGTTGTTTCCGCTGCGCTGGAGGGCGGTGAGAATGAGCTGATGCTCGGCCTCCTCGACATCGAGATCACTCTTCGTCTGGGGATCAGCCTGGGCCGGTGCCTCGGCAGTGGGAGTTTTTCGCACCCAGAGGCCGCCCGGGTTCAGAAGGTAGGACGGCAGATGCTTGAGCATAACGCGGCTGCTATTGCTCATGACGACACCGTGCTCGATGGCAGCGCGGAGCTCGCGAATGTTGCCAGGCCAGTCGTATTTCATCATCGCTGGCAGAGCGTCGTCGTCGAGCGCCTTGAGAGGCTTGCCGTTGGCCTTGGCCAGTTCCTTGAGGAAGTGATCAGCGAGGATTGAGATGTCACTCTTCCTTTCACGAAGGGGCGGCAGGTAAAGGGTGACGACCCGCAGCCGCCAGTAGAGGTCCTCACGGAATTGACCTTCCTTGACCATCTTGGCGAGGTCGCGGTTTGTAGCGGCGATCACGCGGACGTTGATCTGGATGGGCTTGCTGCTGCCCACACGCTCGATCGTCTGCTCGCCGAGTGCTCGAAGCAGCTTCACCTGCGTGCTGGCATCAATCTCGCCGATCTCATCAAGAAAGAGCGTGCCACCATTCGCCTGCTCGAAGCGGCCGATGCGGCGTTCCTGGGCTCCGGTGAAAGCTCCCTTCTCGTGGCCAAACAGCTCACTTTCTAGGATCTGCGGAGAAAGGGCCGCGCAATGCACCGCAACGATGTTCGCCTTGGGACGGCCGCTCAGGTTGTGAATGGCGCGGGCTACCAATTCCTTGCCGGTACCGCTTTCCCCCTCGATCAGCACCGTGGCGCGGGATGGCGCCACCTGCTGAATGGTGTCAAGAATGGGCTTCATGACCTCTGCCTGGCCCAAAATGCCTTCGAGGGAGAACTTCCGCTCCACCTGCTGCTTCAGCGCCACGTTCTCGTGCTCGAGGCTGCGGCTCCGAAGGGCTCGTTTGATGAGCAATTCGACCTCGTCGAGGTTCAGCGGTTTGGTGACGAAGTGGTAGGCCCCGCGGCGCATGGCCTCCACAGCCGTGTCGACGCTGCCGTAGGCGGTCATCATGATGCAGACGGGGGGCTTGGGAAGTGCCAAAGCCGCGTCCAGAAGCTTCATTCCGTCGTCCGCGCCGAGGCGGAGGTCGGTGAGCATCACGTTGATACTGTCGTTCTTAAGATACTCCATGGCCTCGACCGCGTTGGAGGCGACGTAGCAGTCGAAATCGTCCTCCAACGAGAGGCGCAGGCCATCCCGAGTATGCTTTTCATCATCAACGATGAGAACGGTGGCTGGTTCGTTCATAAGTGAAGGAATGGCACACTTTGGAGGAGTGACACCGGTTCGGCAACGGCTCGTTGAGACTTATTTTGAAGTCTCAGAGCCAATGGCAAAACCTCTGGGTTGCACGAGCCCCATCTGTGGTCGGCGGGATGGGCACGACACAGAGTCGAAGAAACGTAGAGGTTAGGCGAGAGACTCTGCCCCGCCTTCCATCCCAGAGATTCGAGAAATGGGAACGGTCATTGCCTTTCGCAGGCATCAGCTCACATCGGGCGGATCCACACGTTGCGCAGGCGCACGGGCGGCTCGTTTTTGTGGTCTTGGATGCGAATGGGGGCCTTTTCCGGGAACTCGCCGGTGTAGTCGGTGATGTTCTTGTGCTTGGTGGGTCCCATGATCTTCGTGTGGTTCTGCACGCAGATGCCGTTCACAAAGGTGGTGATGTAGGCGGGCTCCACGACCGTGCCGTTCTCCAGCTTCGGAGCGGTGAAGACGATGTCATAGACCTGCCACTGGCCGGCGGGACGCACGGCATTCACGAGCGGAGGCGTCTGGCCATAAACGCCGCCAGTCATGCCATCGGCGTAGGTTGGGTTGTTGTCGCAGTCGAGCATCTGGGACTCGTAGCGATCCATGAAGAACACACCGGCATTCCCCTTCTTCTGCGAATTACCCTTCGTGTGTGGCTCGCTCATCCATTCGAGATGGAGCTGGCAGCTTCCGAATTCCTGCTTCGTCCAGCAATCGCCGCCGGCGATCATGAGCACGCCGCTGTCGATCTTCCACGGGCAGGGAACCATCTTCCCGGTTTCCTTGCCCTTGGCGTCTTTTTCCTTCGCCTGGAGAGTGGCGGAGCTGGTGCCGTCAAAGATCACAATGGCATCTGAGGGCGGCGCGGCATTCTCCTTGCCGGGAGCCACAGCCACGGGGCGTGGGCGATCAATGTCATGCACCTTCCACTGTATGCCGGGGATCACGGGCGTATCGCTGTAACCGATAGGCGAGGGCTTTTCGTCGGCTTTGGCCTTGGAATCGGCGGCACGCGCGGAGACGGCGGCAAGGAGGAGGATGGGAAGCAGGAGTTTCATGCAATGGAAGGGCCGCAAAACGACACAAGTCCGCGTTTTTTGCAACCCATGAGCATGACAGGCAGCGATTTGTTCCGGGCTTGAGGCTTTGCGGAACTTGGCGTTCTCCGCGGTTACGTCTGGCTTTCCGTGCTTCCCGAAAGCCTGACGATCAAAGTCTCCCGACCATGATTGACCAGATCAACCGCTGAGGTCCGTAGAGATTTTCTTTTCTTCCTTTCCGGTGAATTTGAGGCGGCAATTCTCCTCAAGCTGGTTGGCGTAGCGTTTGAAGCCGTCTTTGAGGCGGGTGACGTTGAAGTTGATGAGAAGGCCCAGTCGTTTGTCGGCGAGCTTGAGGTAGGTGAGCAGTTGCGCCTCATGCAGCGGCAGCACTTTCTCGACTGCTTTAAGCTCAATAATGACCTGGTCTTCGACCAACAAATCCACGCGATACCCCGCATCAATGCGCATGCCGTCATAGACCACGGGCAAGCTCACCTGGGTGTGGACCCGCAGCCGGCGCTTTCTCAATTCATAGGCGAGACAGACTTCATAGATCGATTCGAGAAGACCCGGGCCGAGTTCCCGTTGGACCTTGATGGCTGCGTCGAGGATTTGGGAGGAGATGTCGTTGGGACTCATGGCAACTTGAATTTAACCGCAGAGGCCGCAGAGATCCGAAGAGATTTTTTCGACGCTATTCATCCAGATTCTCGGTTGATCCTGAATTTTCTACCCGCGAGCATGACAGAGCGCGATTTGTCGTTCAGATGCGCCGCCGCATGCGCCTCGCCCCCTGGCTCATCTTCTGCCTCTTTGCCCTCAGCTCTTCGCTCTTTGCGCAGGGCTACAGCACCACGCGTGATCCTGATCCGCCGAAGTATGCGCGGCATGCGCCGGACACCGGCATCGACTTCCTCAAAAACGCCACCTGGCTCGACATCGGCCTCGACTACCGCTTCCGCTACGAATACCGCGATGACGACATCCGCCGTGCCCAGGGCGGTCTCGATGATCCGCTGCTCCATCGCACACGGGCCTACATCGGCATCCACGACGCACTCGATCCCTTCCGCTTTGCTGTGGAGATGCAGGACGCCCGCCGCTACCACAGTCGCTATCCACGGGACAATCGCGATGTGAACGAATTCGAGTTCATCCGCCTTTATGCCGAGCTTTACTTCAAAGACCTGCTGCCGCGTGATGCCAGCAGCAATGCCCGCCCCGTGAGCCTGCGCTACGGCATCCACAATTTCGAGTTCATCGACCGCCGCCTCATCGGCAACAACCAATGGCGCAACACCGCGAACACCTTCCAGGGCTTTCACGGCATCATCGGCCAGCCTTCCAATGACTGGCAGCTCGATCTCCTCGCCGTGCAACCGCTGAACCGCCTCATGTATGACTGGGACCGCCCCGTCGAGCAGCAGTGGATGTATGCCGCCATCGGCCAATGGCGGGGCTGCGGAACCGCGATGACTCTCGAACCTTATTACCTCGCGTTGAGCCAAAGCGCCTATGCTGGTGTGGCCGAGCGTCTCGTGCATTCGCCCGGCCTGCGGGCATTCGGCAAGGTCAGCGACAGCAGCTTGGATTTCGATTTGAGCTACACGAATCAATTCGGCCGCAACGGCACCCGCAATGTGCGTGCCTGGGCAGCCACCGCCGAGATCGGCTACACGCTTTCACACCCTTGGAAGCCCCGCCTCAGCCTTTTCTACGGCCACGCCACCGGCGACCGCGATCCCAGCGACAACACGGACAACCGCTTCGAGCGCTTCTTTGGCTTCTCGCGTCCGTGGTCGGCCAATGACTACATTGTGTATGAAAACATCCGCTCTCCGAAACTGCGCATCGAACTCACGCCGATGAAGAATGTGCGCATCGACTTCGGCTACAGTTGGTATTGGCTCGATAGCGCCACAGATCGCCTCGCCGCCACTAACAACGCCCTCGACCTCACCGGCTCCAGCGGCACCAGCATCGGCCATGAGTTTGACATGCGCGCCCGCTGGCAGATCACCCAGAAGCTCGAAACCATCCTCGGCTATGCCCGCTTTCTCCCCGGCGGCTTCACCGAACGCCAGATCCGTGGCGGCGACACCGACTTCGCCTACCTCGAAGTCAGCGTGAACGCGTTTTGATCGCCCCCGCTCTCATCGTAGGTCGGGAAGGTTCGGCGAAAGCACCTTCATTCACACTCAGCGCCACTTTCGCCAAACTTCCCGGCTCAGGCGAGCATCGTTCAGGGATCTTCTTCCCCCAAACTGTCGGGAAGTTTGGCGATCAGAATCCTGGATAGAGCGACGCGGTTTGCGCCAAACCTTTCCAGCCTACTTCTTCGGCGTCCACAACTTCCAGACAGGGAAGAGACTGCTGTCCGTGTGCTCCGCCGCCTTGGTGGCACGCTCATAAACAGCGACGTAATCGGACTGGACGTTGAACATGTTTTGGAAGTTCTCCGCCCGCTCGAACATTCGCTTGTAGGCCACCTTGGCCACCTCTGCCTCTTCTTTCAGCCGGGCGTGCTCTGCTATCAAATTCCCCGCGGCGACCGCTTCTTTCTCCCGCTGAGCGATCTGATCCTCAAACACCCGCAATTTCCGCTTCACCGCTTCCTGATGGGCCCGACTCTCCTTCTTCAACAGTTCCTCGAGCTGCGCCGTCATGAGCAGACACTTTTCAACCTTCGCCTTGGCCTCCAGCACCAGCGGATGCGTTTCATCGTGGGACTGAAGCAGGAACTTCTGCTCGTTTTGCTGCTTTCGCAGCTCGCTTTGAGCTTGGAGGTAGTCCCTCTCTGCCTGCGTCAACGTGCGGCCCGCTTTGTCACGCTCCGCCGCGGCCACAGCCGAAGCCGTGCTGACCTGTTCCAATTCCAGCTCCGCCAACTCCGTGCGCAGAGTCTCGCGCATGGCTTTTAAGTTCGTCAAAAACTGAGCAGTCTCATGGCTCGTGTTCGTGGCCGTCAGGGTGTTGTTTTTCTGGCTGAATTGCGCCAGCAGATCCCCCTTCTCTTCCATCACCTTCTGTTTGTTCACCACTTCCTGGAGGAATGTGACCAATACTTTCCCCTGCGCCTGCTCGCGTATGCTTTGCCGGAAGGAAATGAATTCATCGAGCAGCGCGTTGAGAAAAATCTGCGTGAATTCCGGGTCATCCCCCGTGGCGAGGATGTTGAAGATGGCGCTGCCTTTCGTCTGGGCGACGCGGACTTCCACCTCGTGGTCTTTCTTCAGCTCGGGATGAAGGGCCTTCACTCGCTCGCGGGCTTTTCGCTGCAGTTCCACGCTCTCAATGGTCTCGATGATCGTGCCATAGAAATCCTGCAACTGCTCCTGCCATTGCAGCTCACCGCTGGCCACCATCCGACCGCCCGCCACCAGCTTGGCGAGGCTGCGGTAAACCGGCTTTTTTGGCTTGAACTCAAACGTCGTCGCCACCAGCACCGCCAGGGCGAGACCGAGGAGGGCCATCAAGACCATCGCGCCGAGGCCGATACGACCACGCCAGCGGTTCGCACGGAGGAGGGCATCTACACGCTGCTTCACCTGCCCGCCGCCAAACATCGTCACGCCGGCGGCATGGCGCAGCTTCGCGGGCATCCCGGCGGCGATCTCCACCAGCGTGCGGGCATAGGCCTGAGTGTCGCCACTTTGCAAAACGGCCGCGTCATCCGCCGCCTGCTCGCTTTCCAGCCGCAGGCCGCGACGGGCCATCCATGCCAGCGGCTGCCACCACCAGAGGCATACCGCCAGCGTGCCCAGCCAATGCCAAAGCACATCCGCATGCCGTGCATGGGCCAGTTCATGCCGCAGCACCGCTGCCAGCCGCGATTCATCCCAACCTTGTGATTCCACCGGCAGCCATACCACCGGTCTGTGCCAGCCCGTGAGCATGGGAGAGGCAATTTTTTCCGCCACGCGGTAGCGCATGCCTTTCGTGG
>JBJONJ010000105.1:0-2657 GCA_046051905.1 Verrucomicrobiota bacterium | reverse complement strand
TTCAAAGCGGCCTGGTCCGCGGAAAGCACCTGCGCCGAGCTCACGCGAACGGGTGGCACCTGCTCGATGAGCACTGCACGTCCGGCCTTCGTCAGCATGCCGCGCATGCTGTAGGGATTCGCCATGTCGAGACGCTGGCTCTGAATGCGCACCAGGTTCACCACGCCACGCGCCACATCCTGGTAACTCGCCAGCAGCGGAGCCAGTAGCGCCCGCGGCTTCTGCGCCGTGGGAATCTCGAGGGATAGAGGCTCGGGCGAGAGCTTCAAAAGCTGGTTTTTCAGGTCGCGCATCGCCACCGTGACGCCTGGACCGGCATTCGAAAGGCACGCTCCGAGCAGCTCCATGAACTCCGGCGCCGGCACGGGATGGTCCGGCGGCATCACATTGCCGCCCACCTGCTCCGTCATGAAGGCCTTCAAAAATTCCGCCTGCCGCTCAAAGCCGCCATTCAGCGCCCGCTTCTTCGCGCCGCCGTGGTCGAGCATGCGAAAATCCGCCGCCAGTACCTGCACGGCCTGCGGTCCCGTCTGCATCACGCGGAAATTTTCCAGCGGCTGCTCGGTCAGGAAGTCACCGCGCTCCGCCACCGCCAACACGGTCTCCAGCGAACGGCAGGCCAGTCTCACCGCCAGCCAGCAGGGGATGTCCGCGATTCGCGTCAGATACGAGCGCAGTGATTCGCCATCCACATTCGAGGTGATGTAAAACGGGCTCCCCTCGTCCTCGCCATGCTCGATCATCCGCGCCATCGCCGGATGGCCGCCGCGTTGGAGCTTCCGACAGCTGTCCTCGAAGGCGGCACGGTTCGCCAGCGGCTCCAGCAGCACATGGCAGTGCACATACTCCAGCCGCCGGGTGTCAAAGGCAAGCACCACCACCTGTTCGGCATTGCGCACCAACTCGACGTTGTTGCCGTCGGCGTCCTGGACGATCTGATAGTGCCTGAATTGGCTCGGGTCCGGCATGAGGGGCTGTTGAGAGGAGAAGAAGGGAAACGACCTACCGATGATTCCACACCCCCCTGCATCTTCAAGGGCAGGTTTCCGCCATCACCCAACGCGCATAGCTTTCGGCCACCTGCTCCGGCTTCAACGCCACGATCTCCGGGACCTCATAAGGATGCAACTCACGCAGTCGCCGCTCAAAGGCGGGCCACGCCGACGCCTTGGTCTTGAAGATGGCGAGCACCTCCCCGGCCCTCTCCACTGCGCCCTGCCACCGGTAGATCGACTCGATGCCCGGCAGCAAGTTCACACACGCCGCCAGTTGAGCCTCCACCAAGGCCGCCCCGACCTCACGGGCCTTTTCCACCTCTGGAAAGGTGCACAAAACGACGAGAACAGCATTCATACCGGACAGAATAGGAAACTTCGAATCACTCCCGCGTGATCAACTCATCCAGATTGAGCACGATGCGTGTCACCGCCACCCACGCGGCATTTTCCGCGGCGGGGATGTTTGGAGCGGCGTGAGTGCCCAAGGCGGCCTTCGCTTCATCGGCGGGACCGTTTTGGTAGGTGTAGCGGGATTCTTCGAGGAGCTTTTGGAGCGACGAGAGCTCTTTCGCTGTCGGCACGCGGGCTACGCAGTGGCGGAAGGCCTGGGTGAGGCGTGCGGCATCGTCTTGGAGGCTCGCCTCGCTCAGGACACGCTTCGCGAGAGCTTGGGCGGCTTCGGAAAAGGCCTCGGCATTGAGCGTGGTGAGGGCTTGCAGCGGTGTGTTGCTCACCGTGCGGCGCACGTTGGTCGTGTTCGCGTCCGGGCAGTCGAAGGTGGTGAGGTCCGGATGCGGCGCGGTGCGTTTGAAGAAGGTGTACATGCCGCGGCGGTAGCGATCCTCGCCCTGGCTTGTGGTCCATTTGAAGTTCCCCGCGTAGCTCAGCGCATCAATGCCCTCCGGGATCGGCGGATACACGCTCGGCCCGCCGACCTTCGCCGAAAGCAGCCCACTCGCCCCGAGATACAGATCGCGAACGATCTCGCCCTCCACGCGGAGGCGGTTTTGACGCCAGAGGAGGTAGTTCTTCGGGTCAATGTCCATGACTGAGGCTTGTAGTTCGGGCTTTAGCCCGTCCGGACGGGCTGCTGCGAAGCCGCGAAGCGAACGCCGAACTACGAACTCAGAACTCTGCCGATACGTCGCCGACATCATGATCGTCTTGAGGAGCTTCTTCCGGCTCCAGCCTTGCTTCATCAATTCATCCGCCAGCCAGTCGAGCAGCTCAGGATGCGTCGGAGCATCACCACGCACGCCGAAATCGGCCACGGTGTGCACGAGGCCTTCGCCGAAAAGACGCGTCCAGAAGTGGTTCACGGTCACGCGAGGCGTGAGCGGGTTGTTTTTGCTCACGAGCCATTTCGCGAGATCGAGACGCGAGTTGCCTTTGAGCGGCGGCAGGGTCGAAAGCGCCCCCGGAGTGACCTCGTCGGCCGGTTGCAGGAAATCACCGCGATGCAGCAGGTTCGTTTTGCGCGGGTTGTTGGTGCGCTGGGCGATCACGCGCACGTCCATAAGCGGCGGCTTGGGCAGCTTCGCCTCCGCCTGCTTCAATGCGGTGTCCGCGGCGACGACTTCCGGATCAACCTTGGCCATCCAATCCCACAACGGCTGGATGACAACGGGGTTCCGGCGCTTCGGCTCCTCGCTGAGAATC
>JBJONJ010000104.1:0-3429 GCA_046051905.1 Verrucomicrobiota bacterium | reverse complement strand
AGGCCGAGACCCACGAGGCGCTGGATGGCCTTCGCGAGACCCTGGATCGGCGGAAGCTGATAAAACAACCCGCCGATGCGGTGCTGCTTCAACAAACGCTCCTGCACGAGGTACATGACGCCGGTGATGCAGGCGAGCGCGAAGGCCGCGTAGGCGATCAAGGCCACCGCCGCATGCAGCTCGACCAGCGCATTGATTTTCCCTTTCACCGCATAGGGCTGGAAGCCCTGCACAAGGGCGATGCTCTGCATGATCGTGACGAGCGGCGCGGTGAAGACACCGAGCAAGGACAGGCGAAAACCGGAGCCGACGAGAAAATACAGCAGCACCACACTCCAGCCGATGAAGACCAGGATGTCCGCGAGGCTCTTCATCGGGCACTGGCCCACTTCCTGGCCTCGGTAGTAGAGGAAGGCTGTTTGCAGTCCAAAACCAGCGGCCATGAGGATGAGCTGGGTCTTCCCCTGCTTCCAGCGTCCCGATTTCAGCGCCTTGAGAGCCTGCACCACCGCCGCGGCAAAGGCCAGCGTGGCGGCGAGCAGGAGGATGGAGGTGAGAGGCATGGGTGGAAACGGGGGCGGATACTCGCGAGCGAGGGGGCTTTTCGCAAGGATGAAGGCGGGAGGTTCTTGGGAAGGGCTGCGCAGAAGATGCGCGGGGCACGGCCGCCTTCATCCTTGCCGCCACTCCCTTTCCACTCTACCTGCCCGGATGAAAAGCATGACAGGATTTGGGCGGGGCGAGGCACGGCGTGACGGCGTGTCCTGGTCGGTGGAGTGTGCCTCGGTGAATCGCAAGCAACTCGAAGCGGCGGTGAGCCTGCCGAGGGAGCTTTCGGAACTTGAAGCCCAAGTGCGCAATCTGGTGGCCGCCAGCGTGTCCCGCGGTCGCGTGAATGTCACCGTGCGCTCCGAATCAGCCGCCGAAGGCTCGGCGAACGCGGTGAATGTCGATCATGCTCTCGCGCAGCAGTATTACCATGCGCTGCACGCCCTCGCTCTGAAGCTGGAGATCCCCGCGGAGGTCTCGCTGCATGATTTGATGCGTCTGCCGGGTGTCGTGGGCCTCCAGCAGGCGGAATCCTCCGCCGAGCAGGCCTGGCCGCTGATCGAGGAGGCCGTCTCCGCCGCGTTGAAGCAGATGAACGCCATGCGTGAAACAGAAGGGGCTCACCTCCGTGAGGAGATGGAATCCCGCCTGAGCCGCATCGAAGGCCTGCTGGCCTCCATTCGCGAAAAAGCCGCCATCGTGCCGGAAACGCAGCGCAAGCTCCTTCGCCAGCGTTTGGAGGATGCTGGCCTGCCGCTGCCGCTCGATGACGAACGCCTCGTGAAGGAGATCGCCCTCTTCGCCGACCGCACGGACATCTCCGAGGAGCTTTCCCGTGCCGCCAGCCATGTGAAGCAATTCCGCACCTACCTCGCCTCGCGCGAACCGGTAGGCCGCAGCCTCGATTTCCTGCTCCAGGAGTTTTTCCGCGAGTTCAACACCATGGGCTCGAAGTGCAACCAGGCCGAAATCGCCCACCACGTCGTCACCGCCAAGACGGAACTCGAGAAGATCCGCGAGCAGGTGCAGAACGTGGAGTGAAAAAGAAAACCGCCACGCGACCGTGAGGGCCGGGTGGCGGTGTGAAAAGTCAGCGGGGTGATCAGGCGAGCTTCGCGAGAGCGGCTTTCACGGCGTCGAAGTTCGGGAGATCCTTCGGCGTGGGGGTCTGCTCGGCGTATTGGATGACGCCGTTCTTATCGACGACGAAGGCAGCGCGGGCGGAGGTATCGCCAATGCCCGCGAGGGCCGGGAAGACGACGTCATAGGCCTTGGTGGCTTCTTTGTTGAGGTCGCTCACGAGGGTGATGCCGATCTTTTCCTTCTGTGCCCAGGCTTCTTGAGCGAAGGGGCTGTCAACGCTGACGCCGATCACTTCCGCGCCGAGGTCGGTGTAGGCGGAAAGGCCAGCGGTAATGTCGCAGAACTCCTGCGTGCACACGCCGGTGAAGGCCAGGGGGACGAAGAGGATGACGGTGTTCTTGCCAGCGATGGGCAGCGTGACATCGGCGAGACCGGAGGCGGATTTCGATTTGAGGGTGAAGGAGGGGGCTTTGGAGCCGACGGAGAGGGCCATAAGGGTGCGGGGTGTTGGGTTGAGGACGGTTTGGTGAACCGCCGCGCATGAAGGCGAGTTCGTCCGGCCGGTCAAGAGCCAGCGCCGCCATCGACAAACCACCCGCTGCCGTTTATCGGACCCGTCCTCCTCTTTTCCACGCATGAGCATGAAGCCCAAAACCGTCGTCATCACCGGCTGCACCCGCGGTCTCGGCCGCGCCATGATCCCGCTCTTTGCCGAGGCTGGCTGGCAGATCGCCGGCTGTGGCCGCGACGAGGCTCAGATCAGCGCTTTGAGCCAAAATTGGCCCTCATTGCATCTTTTCACCCGCTGCGATGTCTCGCGTGAAAACGACGTGGCGGCCTTCTGCGCCTCGATCCTCGAAAAACACGGCCCGCCAGACCTCGTGCTCAACAACGCCGCCATCATCAATCCGAACGCGCCGCTGTGGGAAACCAGTGCGGAGGATTTCAGCCGCATCATCGACATCAACATCAAAGGCACCGCCGCCATGATGCGTCACCTGCTGCCTGCCATGCTGAAACGCGGCAGCGGCGTCATCCTGAACTTCTCCTCCGGCTGGGGCCGCTGCACCGCCGCCGACGTGGCGCCCTACTGCGCCACGAAATACGCCATCGAAGGCCTCAGCATGGCCACCGCTCAGGACACCGGCGGCAAAGTGGCCATCATCTCCATGAACCCCGGCATCATCGACACCGACATGCTCCGCAGCACCTTCGGCGACAGCGCCGGAGACTTCCCCGATGCCACGGCCTGGGCACGACGAGCCGTGCCCTACTTTATGAAACTCGGCCCCAAGGACAACGGCCGTCCGCTGACCGTGCCGGGAGGCTAAAAGCGTTGTTCAACAGCTGGGACTCACGCCCAGGCCACCGCTGTCTGGCCTTGCTCGCCGAGGCCTTCGACACCGAGCTCGATGACGTCACCCGGCTTCATAAAGACGGGATCAGGCTTGAAGCCGAGGCCGACGCCGGGAGGTGTGCCGGTGGTGATGACGTCACCCGGCAGCAGGCTCATGAATTGGCTGAGGTAGCTCACCAGCGTTTTCACGCCGAATATCATCTGCGCGGTGCTGCTGTTCTGGATCGTCTTGCCGTTGAGCTTGAGCCAGAGCTTCAAATTCTGCGGATCAGGGATTTCGTCGCTCGTCGCCAAGTAGGGCCCGAGCGGGGCGAAGGTGTCGCAGCTCTTGCCCTTCACCCACTGGCCGCCGCGCTCGAGCTGCCACTCGCGCTCGCTGTAGTCATTGTGCACGCAGTAACCGGCCACATGGCTCATGGCATCCTCTTCGGTCACATAGC
>JBJONJ010000103.1:0-9290 GCA_046051905.1 Verrucomicrobiota bacterium | reverse complement strand
ACTCGCTGCAGAATGGTGGTTCTATTAAGCATGCGGCCGACGGCATGATGCTTAAGAAGCATGAAGAGTAGTCAGAAAGTCAAAGAGAAAAACTGGGAGGTCGAAAACTTGAAACGTGAGGGTTTGATGGGGTTGTTCCTCGGAATGGCTCGGGGAAGCCAGGAGTTGGGTAAGGTGCTGGGCGAGGCTTCGGGCGGGTGGTTAGGCGGGGGAATTTGTAAAGGGGTCATATAGGGGTCAGTTCTTGATATTGATAACTATATCGAAAAGGGGTCAGTTCTGATATTGTTTACTCCACGCCCAGTTTCCTCCGGCGATACAAGAGATGGTTCAGCCCCCTTTTCTGAACCAGCGGAACACCGGTTCCAAATCCGTGCGGTTGCTCGCCACAGCTTTGTAGAGAAAGAGCATGTTGGGCAGCGTGTAGCCTTCGAGTTGAAGATCCCGGTGAAATCCCTTGGGGCGCTCTGGCGTCCACTCGTACACGCCCTGTTCGGGATTCTAGTTCCGGTTGGACGAAGCAAACTCCTGTTCCTTGCTGCAGGAGTTTACGAACTCACGGGCTGGTGGGCGAAGGTGTGCCTCACGCGTCCCTGAGTATGCTGAAGCTCCGATACAACGCTGCGCTCAGAGGGTTGTTCAAACGCCAGACGATCGGGATGGGTCCTTTTTCACACCGCTCCCAGCGTTCAAGTCGAACCTCACCCAAGGCGGCAAATTCATGGTCGGGAGTTTCGCGGACAAACAGGAAGAACCTCCAGCCATTGCCCGGACTTTCTGTGAAGCGTTGCCCAAGTCGGTTGCCGGGGTTGGCCCGATTCTGGGTTTCCCAAGCGAAGAGTTCGGGACTAATCGCGTAGTCGCGGTACTTCACTCGATCATGGAACCCCTCGCTCTTGTCGAGTGTTACGAACAGCACGCAAAGACGATCTTCGGTAAATGCCAACACACCTTCCCGCTGGACGGGACGCCGCGTTTGGTTGGTGTAACCAAACGCGGCGAGGATCTCGAGCCGGCTATACCTGCCGTGCAACGACAGTGGCCATTCCGCAAGGGCTCCCATCATTGGGTGGCCTGGATTTTCGCTACACTCCTCCAGGTATGCCAGCAACTCGGTCACCTCCCCGCGGAATGCGGGGTTGTTCAAAAGGGTTGTCCGGAAATCCGGCAACGTGATGAGCCGGCTTGTCTCATGATAGATTTGGTGGGCCAGCATCAACGGTGCACGGGTTTGAATCAAATCCGCTGAGGGGCGGGCAACTCTGGCTTGGTCAATGGGCGGGGTGGATTCGATTTCGGCACAACTCGATATCCAGTCGATCCAAGCCTTGAGCAAGCGTGGGTCATTCGCGTGAAGCAAGCGACCCGCTCGCTGCAACAACATCTCGTCCTCTGGCCCATAGGTAAGGTGCGGGAGACCTGCAGCGCGCAGTAACCCCTGCCAAGAACGCCCATTCTCATAAAGCTCGGTGACTTCAATCCCCTGGTCCCTGAGAAAATCAACCAGTCGCAGCGGTCCAGACCGGTTGGCTGCCCAGGCCATCACTTCACCTCGGAGCCGACGGGCATTGATCTGAAGACTTTGCCGCAAGTTCGCCAAGACCCGCTCTCGAGCCACCTTGTCGAGCTGGAGGTGGCATCCAGGCGGCAACTGCCCGAAGCCTTTTTCAACTGCCTCACCCAATTGTCGACGACTGAGTCCGGTCAGACTCCGATAGAGGATGTCGAAACGGAACTCCTGCTCGTAAAGCCCTACGTAATCGAGCACCAGACAGCATGACTTACCAGGATGGTGCCGAAGGCCTCGTCCTATTTGCTGCTGAAACACCACCGGACTTTGAGTGGGCCGAAGCAGGAACAGGGTGTTAACGGCCGGAATATCGACACCCTCGTTGAACAAATTGACCGAACACACCACCTGCAATTGGCCCGTCTGCAGCCGACCAATAACCTGTTCACGGATCTGATGGGAATCGTCGGCGGACACCGCCACCGCTGCCAATCCGAGTTTCGTGAATACCTCCGCCATGAACCGGGCATGATCCACGCTGGTGCAGAAGGCCAGAGCCCTCATGGCGGCGAGATCGTCCACATACCGTTCGATCGACTCCGCCACACTTCGCGCGCGGATGTCGCTGCTGGTCAATACTCGTGACACCTGGCCCATCTCGCCCGCACGACCCCAGTTCACCCCACGAAAATCCACCGCATCGGCCGTGGCATAATATTCGAACGGCGAGAGCAATTGCTGGTCGAGTGCATCCCAGAGTCGCAATGAACAGGCAGGTGATCCGTCGGGCCGCGAGTCGAAAAACTCGCTCAGCGGCTGGCCATCGAGACGCTCTGGCGTGGCGGTGAGCCCTAAAAGGATGGATGGCCGAAGGTTTCGGAGGACTGCTTGGAAACTTGCCGCCGGAAGGTGGTGTGCCTCGTCCACGATGACCATAGTCCAATAGTCACCACCCAGTTGGCCCACAAGATCCCGACTATTGAGAGTCTGGATCATCGCGAAGAGATGCTCATGGCCGGCGGGATCCGTTGAACCGTCAAGCACCTCGCCAAAAACCCCGTCTCGGAGGACATGTCGGAACGTAGCCCGGGCCTGCTCTAGGATCTGGCGTTGGTGAGCGATGAACAGGAGTCGCGGTTGGCCACCCCGCTGGGTGCAAAGCCTCCGGTAGTCAAAGGCCGAAACAACTGTTTTGCCGGTTCCGGTCGCGGCGACCAGCAAGTTACGATTTCGCCCATGCGCTCGTTCATGCTCCAAACGATCGAGCATCACCTGTTGGAAACCCTTCGGCTGAAGGTCGAACCAGGTCCGCAGCGCAATCACCTGACCGGCTGGTCCTCCTCGTTGAACTTCTAGGGCGCGATCCAGAGCAGCTCGATGTTCCGGATTATGTGGGTCATACGGAGAGAACTCTGGATCGTTCCATAAGGTCTCAAAGTTGGCTTTCGCCGATTCAAACAACGACGCATCCCGCGTCTGGGATATCTTGATCGTCCATTCGATCCCGTCGATGAGCGCCGACTTCGACAGGTTGGCGCTACCGACAAACGCAGTACCGAAACCGTTGGAACGCTCAAAAATCCATGCCTTGGCATGGAGTCGTTCACGCTGACCATCGAGCGAAACACGGACTTGGACCCCGGGATACTGGGCCAACTGATCCAACGCCGATCGGTCAGTGGCACCGAGGTAGGTGGTGGTGAGGATTCGTACCTGGAGACGAGTCTTTCCCTGAGCGTCGGCAGCAGTCACCCGTTGAAAGACGTCGGCCAGTTTTCTAACTCCAGCTTTCTTGATGAAACTGACTAGTAGATCTAGTCGCTCTGCAGTCTCCAATTCGGCCCGCAGCTCGGAGTACAGTGACGGCTCTCCCTTACCCGAGGTAAACAACCAGGGCTTGCTGAGACCGGTGCGGGGCAGCACTGGGCGGATCTGCGGTTCGTGAATAGCCCGCAACAACCGGAGCGCTGAGGCTGGCAACGGTGCCACCAAATCGTCACCGGCTCCGTCGCGGGCGGCCCGCAGCATCTTCGCAATAACCCGCAGCTCGTTTTGCGCCTGTTCCACCTCATCGCCGGACGATGATGCTGCACGATCGAGGAGCTCCGGAATGCGCGAGGCGAGGTCATCCAGCAGCAGGTCACGACGCTCAGACTCAGAGACACCATCGACCCAGGCACGTCCCGCCGCCTCAAGTTGCTGGAGTTCAGCCTCCTCGCCTTCGCGAACCAACCGTTCGTAAATCCCAGGGCGCATAGTAAAGCTTCGGTGGTGGTTGGGGTCAGAGATCGGTGGAAGAAGAGGAAATAGTGAGGACGGCCGGTTGGCCGTTTTACTTCAGGGGCCGCTGCGCTTGCTTGAGCAACTCGCGAACTCCCGGATCCACCGCATAAACGAAACAGCCTTTGGTACCTCTCGTCATCAGGGTTCGATAGGTGTTTCGAATGATGCGGTCGGTCAATTCTGCGGCTCCCTGTGGGTCTTTGGATGCCAACTTGCGCCAACCGTGAACGCTCTTGTCGGATCCGGCACGGGCGGAAGGATCGGTCACCAATTGTCCGTTCCGGACGACAAGATCAGGACCGATGATCACTCCGATGTAATCGACCTCGAGACCCTGACACGTGTGGATGCAGCCGATCTCGCGAACCGAGTTGGGTTGGACAATCCAAAGGCTTCCATCGGTCGACAAATTCCAGCGCGCTTGAAACTCCGCTTCGGGGAATTCGATGTCCCAAGCCAGCGGCTCTTTCTTGCTCTTCCATTTCCAACAGTATCCGGCCACCAACCGAGCGCTGTTCTCGCCGTTCTTGGCTTCGATGGCCGCTCGAAGTTGGGAGGGGCAATCAAAGACTCTGAAATCGTAACCGAAGCCCTCGAGTGTCGTATTCGCGGTATCGCGGATCCCCAAGGTATTGTCCAACCACGCCAGATAAGCATCGCTACCCTGGCACCGAAACTGGCTCTCCAACCGCATTACCGTGACGTTGGCATCGAGCCTAGCAGCCCAACCCTTGATGGTATCGGTCGTGCCGATGTCTTTCAGCGTGACCCGCTGGTCTTCATCGATGAAAAACACAGAGCAACGAGCGGCACTGATCACTTCCTTGATCTGGTTCTCGCCCTTGTTGCCGTAGAGGCCACTTTTTTCGTTCAGCCGGTGGGCCTCGTCCACGATCAAGCATTCGCAGGAGTTGGACTCGATACCGATGTACGACCCTGAGCCGCAGAACAGACCGTCTATCTCACGCTTCCGGCGGGATCCCGCCAAACGCTCGCTGTAAACCGCGCGAGGAGCACTGTTTTTGCTGACGTACTGAGCAAACCGCCCTTCACCCGTGAGGCGCGCAACAAGATTGATGGCGACAACACTTTTACCGGTGCCGGGCCCTCCATGGACAATCAAAACCTGCTTCTTAGCCCCGGTAGGCTGGCGTGCCAATTGCAGCGCCATCTCGAACACTTCCTTCTGCTCATCAACCAGCACGAACTCCGGGCGTTGATCGAGCATGCCCAAAACCGCATCCGAGAGCTTTCGGCTGGGCCGCAAACGACTTTGCTCGATCCGACCCATGATATTGGTCCGATCGCCCAACGTGATGAACTCACGAATGAAGCCGCGCAACTTCCCTACCTCATTCCGGATGAACAACGGCGCTCTGCTGAGGTATTCGCTGTAAAAACGGTCCGTTAGCCCTGCGGGTTCGGCGCAATTGTGAAGAAATGCGCACGGGTGGAGCACGATGCCGTCGTTTTGGACCGTCTCGTTGAACTGTTCCAGCAACGTGGCGTAACCCCAAGCCTGATAACTGGGATGAACCGTCTCCCGTTTGGAACCACCCAGAAACGTCAAAACGATTCCGTCCTTATCGGTTCTCTCAGCTCGTTCCCACTGCTTCAGCTCAACGATCACCGCGTGATCCGATCCCCCTCCGCCCTGCCCAGTTAGAATGACGTCGATCCGCTTGCTAGATCTCGGAATTTGGCATTCGACGCTCACGCCCAAATCATCCGGCAGAAGCGGGTCGCGCAGAACATTACCCACGTACTGAAGCGAGTTTCTCCAGCTGCCCACTTCGCTGGATGAGACGCCTCGCCCGAGTCGTTCGCGGAAACCATCCACCAGCAACTGATCGATCCGAGACTCCTCCAAATCACCGAGGAACGACACCTTGGGGGCTTGGTAAATAATCACGAGCCCAACTCCGTGTACTTTTTGGCCGAACCCTTGGACTTGGCGACGGGGTACTTCTCGGCGTTTTGCGCGATCTTCTCGGTGACAATCTCAGTCACGTTCCATCCGTAGCGATCGGCCAGCAGGAAGGCGTATGCGAAAACATCCGCCAACTCTTCCTTCACCGTTGCCGGATCCGCGTCGTTCGGTGCTTTCCAGAGGTACCGCTCCAACAACTCCGAAGCCTCGATACTGAGAGCGACGGCCAGGTCTTTCGGGTTGTGGAACTGCCCCCAATCCCGCTCATCCCGGAACTGAATCAACCGTTCCGTCAGCACGGCAATTTCCGACTCCGGTGGACTTTGATTCGGTGGATTCACGTGGGTGGGTAGAAGATCTTCGTTCGGTTCAGAGGACACAAGGCGCCACTTAGATCTTGGCGCTATTTCCCCAAAAAACCCGACTCATTCGGCAACAGGTTCCATCAACAACCGAAGCAAACACCTGCTACCGCCAAGGAGCCTCGGTCCGAAAGCACCGTCGGAATCCTCCGCATTATGCTGAAAAAGCCCGTTATCCGAGGCGATTCGACCGGTTCTTGAAGCCCTATTGCAAACCGTGCCGCCTCTCTTCGTCCGAATAGATCAAGGCTTCGGCCTCCGCCGGATGTGAGTTGGGTTCAGCTTGGGCTTTGGAGTTCAGGCCACCTTCGAACGCTCGACCGCTCGCTCGTACTCCGCTTCCCAATCCAGTCCTGTCTTGGTTCCTGGGCTCAGCCCTTGAACCCCCGCATGAATCAGGCACCCGACCTGGAATCCCGTCAGCGGCCCACCAGCATACCCATCCAAAGAATGCACCGGTTCCGGGGCCAGAAGGTCGATGCCCGATTGACCCAAGAGAGCTGCTCGAAGCACCAACTGCTGCCGGGCTTTTGAATCACCCATTCCAGCCAAAACACGCAGTGCCCAGACCAATCCGTCCACCACCTCCGGTCTCAACCCGTCCGCATCTCGGGTGAACAACGCGTCCAATGTTTGGTCGAGAAGGGCCACCGCTTTGCTCTGCAGTTGGCCCTTCGTCAGCGTCCTGGCCTTCTGCAACACCCCGCGGGCTCGCCCGATTTCGTTGAGAGCCAACAAGGTCTCCCCCAACACCAACCAGGCATGGCCGTCTTTCGGAGCCAATTGAACCGCTTTCCCCAACGGCGCGACTGCTTCAGCAAACCGGCCTTGGCGGAATAGAATCCCGCCCAGGTTCTTCTGCCCCCAAACATCGTCCGGAACTTGTTCAACCACCTGGCGAAGCTGCCGCTCCGCTGCGATCCAATCGCCCTGCCGACTCAAAGCCACACCAAGGGCTACACGGCCATGATGGTTTCCCGGTGCCAACTCGACCAACCGTTCCAGACACTCAATGGCACGGTCCAACTCGCCCAACTCACTCAGCCCAATGCCCAAGCCTTGGAGCAATTTCTCCGAGTCGGGGAACCGAGCACGCAGAGCTTCGAGCCACTGGCATCCCTCCTTCAATTGGCCCCGTTGCAGCTTTTCAATTCCAGCCTCAATGGCGTCCGCGCCAGACTGAGCCCACGTCACGCGGATAGTCTCTGGGCCCACAACGACCTGCCCATTGACGCCCATCTCCAGGAACTGCGACTCGAAGAACCGGGACACCGCCGATTGGAATTCCGGCGATCCTACGACACGCGCCCCCTCAGGAAGGATCGACACATCGAAGCCCTCGGTGGAGATGGTGAATGAGTCCATGGCGTTCGAATTCATGGAGCCTAAGGCGAATGCTGAATCCACTTTAGCCAGTGTCCAAAGCCGAGGTGATCAGCCCAAGCCTGGATAACCCGGCGGTCGTTCGACGGGGTGGCGAGAAACCCATCCAGAACTCCCAACAAGGCCTCACCGCCGGCAGCGGAACCATCCACCACATACGGCAGACACCAACCAGGTTCGTTGAACTCCACCGACCACACCTTCGCGAAGGCCGCGTTGATCACGCAGTTCACTCGAAGTGCTGGTGCGGGGATATCCTCTCGAACCCGCGGGCTGACGACCTGTGCCTGTGTATCCACCTGCCGCCGAATCGCCTGTTCCTGGGCAGCCCTCAAGTCCGGGAATCGGGCTCGAAGGTCTTGATCCACCCAAATGCCCACCGGAACCGATCGCACCATCGTCATCAACGAGGTCTTTAGAAACTCGGCGAACTGAGTCTGCCGGTCCCCATCTGTGGAATCGGAGCCCTCATGAGCCCTCGTCCACTTCAGGCAATCAGACTGCGCCACCGGATTGTCCGCCAAATCAAACCGCTCAGCCGCTGGCAGACTGTGCAAACGGAGGATGAAGGAGCACTGGTAGCAGACCAGATAATCGGCCATGTCCCCCGCACTCGGATGGTAAACCACCCGGTGAAATGGCATCCCCCGGCGAGCCACCTGCACTTTGGCCAGCAGCGGTGCCTGCAACTGCGAGCCCTGCTCCTCCACCAAGACCTTGAGGCCCGTGGAAGACTCAACCCCTTTTAGAAATCCTAGGGTGGTCGCACTCAGTGACATGACACCCAGACGATACTGAGTCGTTTTCAGAACCGCGAGCACCTTGCGGAGGGGCCATGGGCTTTCATGGCTTTTGTCTGCCCCTGTCACTCATCGTCACCACCCATCAGCTCCGCACCTACAGCGACCCCGGTTCCAAATGCTCCATCGCCACAAACCGCTCCAACCCCGCCTCCGCCGGATCGCAAGTCTATGCTCACTTCTCCACCACATCCCCAAAGCACACACGCTTCCAGCCCGTGCGGTCGAAGAGCGGAAGCGTGGCCCAGGCGGGGTTGGGATGGAGGTTGGTCGGTAATGGGATTGTGGCGGTCATTCTTTGGCGGCTTTGAGCAGTTGGGCGGCGGCGTCCACCATGTCCTGACGAAGCGTCGTGCGGAGGAAGCGAGTGTCCTCGGATTCCCCTGATTGGGCCTGCCCGAGCACGAAGTGACTCGCCTTCACCGGACCGGGTAAACTTTCCGTTTGGAAGTGCTCCTGCAACGTGCGCAAAGCATCGGTGCAGGCGGGATTGCCCACACGGACTTCCCCGGCAAAGGCGGCAAAGGCAGCGGCGCTCCCGCCGTCGTAGTGACGCAGGGTGTATAGGATGTCGAAGGCGTCCTTGGGCTGCTGACGGTCGCAGAAGGCGCGGAGCTTGAGTGCGAGGAAAGGCCCGACCTCGCAGACGCGGGCGGTGAGTTTCTGATCGGCTCCGTGGAGATCCACGCCGCTCACTTCGATGGTTCGCGCGGTGGCCAATGCCCGATCCACGCCTGGAGCGATGCCGAGATCGACATCGAGGGTGGCCGGACGCGGCAGGCTGCGGTGTTGGGTGAGGTCGCCGCAAAGGTATTTGGGCACGAGGCCACCGACGAACACGAGATCGGCGTGCCATGAGCCGAGTGTGGACCATAGAGTAAGAAACGCGCTTTCCGCGAGAGCGGTGTGGCGTGGGTCGTATTCGCTGTAGGTCTCGTATTTCATGGCCGGCAAAAGCCCTCCCATTCCCGGAGCGCTGCGGCGGCATCCGGCCCACGCAGCCCCGTCCGTTGGAGGTCAAG
>JBJONJ010000102.1:0-4558 GCA_046051905.1 Verrucomicrobiota bacterium | reverse complement strand
TCGATCTCTTCCAAAGCCACGGCGGCAGCATGATCATGATCGCCAAAGGCAATCGCGGCCAGCAAGTCACCGACGCCTGCAAAAAGCACGGCGGCTTCTACCTCGGCAGCATCGGCGGCCCCGCCGCCATCCTCGCGAAAGAGAATATCAAGAAAGTCGAAGTCGTCGAGTTCCCCGAACTCGGCATGGAAGCCATCTGGAAGATCGAGGTGGAAGACTTCCCGGCGTTTATCCTCATCGATGACAAGGGGAACGACTTCTTCCAGACGGTGGGTCCGGGGTGCTCGGTGAAGCATTGAGGCCATATGTCACGACCACGCGATCCGATGCAGGACCTGCCAGAACGTTGGCGGAGCAAGTTGGCAGACTTCTTTTCTGGCAAAGGCCGCTCTCGACTCAGTACTGGCATGAGATGATGGATATCCAAGCAGACCAACATACGCCCATGGTTACCAAACCTCTTCTATGGTTCATTGCTTTCAGCATGACTCTTGTCTGTGCGGGGTGTGCGGTGATCGACAATAAAGAAGCAAACGATGAGCCTGTGTCAGCTCTACCTCTGGCCGACGCATCTTCGATTCAAAACATCATTCGCACTCTTCCTTCCGAATATTTTGCGAACTGTCCATATGCTGATCGAGAGCAAATGTTGGCAGATCTCTCCACCGAAGATGACGGGATGCTAGATGGTTCAAACGGCTGGCTCGATTACTTTTCAGATGGAGGATCAGTCCGGTGCGACTCGATGATCCGGTTGAAGACTTTTCGGTCTCCATCTCGAGGTATCATCGTTTTTGTCCACATGATGAGACCCTACAATGGCGGCAAGCCTTCTTCTGAAGATTCATATGTGCTGGCTCTAAGCATTGATCAAACATGGAAAGACATATCTGATGAGGTTTTGCCAACTGGCCTGGTTAGAGATTGGCATTTCAATCCACGTCGATCAAAAAACCTGATCGAGGCCGGTCCATGGGTGGGTAATATACCCAAAAGGTGTGTCGGAGAGTTGAAATGGACTGGGGAACGTTTTGAATTTGAGACGGTGGCTGCTCGCCCCTTTTGGGATGACATCTCGAATGAAGCGCTTTGGCCGTAACCATCCTTTGTCAGGGGCGCTGGACGTTTTCGCTTTTTGTGACGCACTCCACACGCCTTTGCGAACCGGAGGCTCGAAAGAAATTAGCCGGCGGTGAAGATCGCGGAGCGACCGGGAACCACCGGAAACGAACCGCCCCACAGTCCCCGATTCGGGATGCGCCTCGGCAGGGGCGCGAGAAGCCTGCGAATGCCTACCGGCGATGTTGCCCACCAGACCCCGTGTGCCCTTCTCGCGCCCTTCCGGGGCGCGATTCGTGTTTCGTGGGCGTTGTCCGGTGGTTGCTCGGTCATTACCCATCTGAAACGATCCCGCATGGCTTCGACGCATCTCTCGTTGCATTACCATCTCGTGTTCAGCACGAAAAACCGGGAACTCTGGCTCTCGCCGACGCATCGGCCACGCGTTCACTCATCCATCGGCGGCATCATCCGAAACCTGGACGGCGTGGCGCATGCGGTGGGTGGCACGGGCGATCACCTCCACATCGCCGCCGGTCTGAGGGCGACGCATTGTCTGGCGGATGTGATGCGGGAGGTGAAGAGCGAGTCCTCACGCTGGATTCACGAGGAACTGCGGCTGGCCGGCTTTGCCTGGCAAGAAGGCTATGGGGCCTTCACCTTCGCCGCGCCCGATCTGGAGGCGGTGCGGGCGTATGTTTTGAACTAGGTGGAGCATCACCGCATGAAGACCTTCCAGGAAGAATACGTGGCGATGCTAAAACGCGGCATGGTGGCGTATGAGGAGCGGTTTCTGTGGTGACAGCCCGCCGGGGTCATGGCGACTTCACCCAGGCAGCTTCTCAAACACTCCCACCATCTCCCGTCCTTCGCGGCCCGGATAGGCCTTTTCCGGCACGTGGCACTCGATGAGTTGAAACCGCGCTGCCATCAAGGCCTTCAACTCCACCTCGGCAATGCCAAACGGCGGCCCGGTTTCACCTGGGTCCATCTCTGGATTGATGAAAAACACCCCAATGAGCCTGCCACCCGGCTTCAACAGCCCCGCCACCGCCTCGCGATACCTTTCCCGCCATGCCGGGGGCAAGGCACACAGGCAGGTGTGCTCCACCACCGCGTCAAACTCGCCCTTCAGCTCAAACAAGTCCCCCAGCACAAACCGCTCTGCCAGCTCCGGATAGCGGGCCTTCGCCCGCTCAATCGCTGTTGGCGCAATGTCGAGCCCGACAGCATCGAGCCCACGCGATACCAAAAACGCCACATCGTGCCCCACGCCGCATCCCGGCACCAAAACGCGACCCGTCAGTTCATGGCACTCGAAAAAGGCCACCAGCGGCGGCGAGGGCTCGCCTTTGTCCCACGGCGTGAAGTTCTCTTGATAGGCTTGGTCCCAGTTGGTGATGTTCATGTTAAAGTCGTTCGTGGATGAGTTGTTCGCCGCGTGGCGTGAAGGCCACCACATCGCCTTCGAGGCCGTGGGACACCAAGCGCCGCGCATCGTGCTCGTAGCGGGCGATCTGGTAACCGCTCTCGCGCAAAAAGCCGAAGATTTGGGCCTCCGTGACGCCGTAGCGCTCATACGAGCGATTCATCTCGAAAAGGATCACCGGCAGCCTTCCGACCCGCATCGCGTTTTCGGCTCCTTGGAACACCGCGAGCTCAAACCCCTCCACATCGACCTTCAGCAGCGAAATTTCGCCCTCGGGCAGAATCGCGTCCAGGCGCCGCACTGGCACTTTGGGGCCGTTTCCGGCCATTTCGACGTGCGCGAGTGCGTCATCGTCGCAGAAAGCCATTTCGCCTTCGGAATCACCCAAAGCACAGGCTTCGATCTTCACGATCGTGAGGCCGTTCAGAGCCAGATTTTCCTCCAGACGTCCCCGATTCTTCGCACTGGGCTCCACAGCCACCACCCGAGCCTTTTTCGCCGCCGCAGGCAGCGTGTAGAGGCCGATGTTCGCGCCGACATCAACGAAGGTGTCGCCTTCACGCAGAAACTCCGTGATGAAATTCGCCGTGTCCCAATCGTGAAACTCCCCGCGCTGCACCACATGCAGCGCGATGATGCTGTCCGTGTGGCATCGCAGTTTCATGTTTCCATAAACCGACAGCGTCCACGGCCTGCGCCGCGTCTTTTTATTCAGTAGCCACAGCACGCTGCGCAGCAAAACGCTCGCACGCTTGCCGCGATTCCCTGGCGCGTTCCAGATGCGCTTCACCAGCTCCCAGTAGCTCGTCACGGCGCTTTTTGCTTCTCGTGCTTGATGGTTCCTTCGAGCGTTGTCTGGCCTGCATCACCGGTGAAGGTCACTTTGCTGTCGATCACGTCCTTCGCCTCGCCTTGCAAGGTGTCGAGAACGGTGATGCTGCTGCTTCCACCGCCGGTGATCGCTTTGAGCTCGAGCGTGAGGTTCACGGTTGAGACATTGCCCTCGAAGCGAATCGTCTGCGAGGCATCCGCGCCTGTCAGGATGGCCTCAAACATGTCCGTGCCCGGGTTGTACGTGATGGTCCATTTGAAGGGCTGCGTGTCGCTGTTCATTGTGCGTGTGCCGTCAATGAGGAAGCCGTTCTCGCCATCCACCTTGCCCGTCCACTCCTCGCTGACGCTCACGAGGTTGTTGTTCTCACCTTTGAGCTCACCCGCCGCCTTCCAGTTGCCGATGAAGTGCTTGAAGAACGCGTGCGATGACAAATCCGCCCGCGCCGGGGCAGCAAGGAGGCATAGGAGGACGAAGAGCATTTTCATGGCGGTGGGAAAACCAAAACAAGGCGCATCTTGACGCACTTTCGGTGCCTTGCCAGCACTTGCACGGCCTGTGACGGCATTGTATCCGCGCGAATGCCTCAACTCCCCGCCCCCACCGGTTTCAAAGAATGGTCCTTCGTCTGCGACGCGCTGACGCAGGGCAAGCTGAGCATCATCCTGCGCAAAGGCGGCATCCACGAGGGCCGCGGCGGCTTTGAGTGGAAGCACAAGCAGTTCTTCCTCTTTCCGACCTGGTTCCACAATCAGGCCGCCGACCTGAACTGGACGCCGGAGAACACCCAACGCGCCTTTCCGCCGGAAGAAGAACGCCAGACGGTGGACATCGACGGCTGCGCCACGCTCGAGCAGGTGTGGAAGGTCACCGATTGGGACAAAGTCGCCGCGCTGGCCCCGCTGCACATCTGGAACGAGGACGTCGTCAAAGAGCGCTTCGTTTATGACGACGAAAGCTGCCTCCACGTCGCCCTCGTGCGTGCCTACAAGCTCCCGCAGCGCTGGCACTTCCCCTATGCGAAGAGCTACGGCGGCTGCCGCTCCTGGATCACGCTGCCAGAGGAAGGATTGCCGATGGCGGCTGCCGCGACGCCGGCGCTGAGCGATGAGGCATTTGCGCAGATCGCGGCGAATTTGAAGGCAGTGCTGGATTGATCTGGAGCGCCGACGATTCGTCGGCATAAAATGCTGGGCGACGATTCGTCGCCACTCCATGCAAGCCATCCGCCCAACCCA
>JBJONJ010000101.1:0-5859 GCA_046051905.1 Verrucomicrobiota bacterium | reverse complement strand
CCAGCTCGCGGAAATTCGTGTGGGACGCGATGGCGGTGGAGGGCACGAAGGTGGAGGGCAAGCCGGTGATGGCGATGTCGCTCTACCCGACGGTGGCGATGCCGCTGTGGGACAAATACTCGACGCATGCCATCGCGCACACGATCGAGGTGTACTCGAAGTTCACCTTTGATTACCCTTATCCCGTGGCGTGGTCGGTGAACAACAAACACGTCGGCGGCATGGAATACCCGATGATCTGCTTCAACGGCCCGCGTCCGGAGAAGGACGGCACCTACCCGGAGCGCACGAAGTATGCGCTGATCGGCGTCGTCATTCATGAAGTCGGCCACAATTACTTCCCGATGATCGTGAACAGCGATGAACGGCAGTGGACTTGGATGGACGAGGGGCTGAACAGCTTTGTCGAATACCTCGCGGAAGAAGAATGGGAGAACGACTGGAAGCATCGTCGCGATGAACGCGGCATGGTCAGCTACTTGCGCTCGACCGACCGTGTGCCGGTGATGACGAACAGCGAAAGCATCGCCGATCTCGGTCCGAACGCCTACGGCCAGCCCACCGCGGCGCTGAACATCCTGCGCGAGCATATTCTCGGTCGCGAGCTGTTTGACCACGCCTTCAAGACCTACTCGCGTCGCTGGATGTTCAAGCGGCCCACGCCGAGCGATTTCTTCCGCAGCATGGAGGACGCGAGCGGCGTGGATCTCGACTGGTTCTGGCGCAGTTGGTTCTACAGCGTCGATCATGTCGATGTATCCATCGATGAGGTGAAGTGGATGCAGCTCGATTCGCGCGACCCTTCGGTGGAGAAGAAAAAGAAGAAGCAGGAAGAAGACGAGCTTCCAAAGACGCTCACGGAAGAGCGAAACTACCTGCTGCCGAAGCGTGTGGACCGTTTTCCGGAGCTGAAGGACTTCTACGATAGCTTTGACGAGACCACCGTGCTGCCGAGCGAGAAGAAAAAATACGAGACTCTCATCAAAGAGCTCAAGGAGGAGAAAATCGATCCCAAGCTGCTGCAGACGAAGCACAACTTTTACCTCGTCGAGCTCAGCAACCTCGGCGGCATGCTCACGCCGGTGATTCTAAAGGTCGAATACACTGACGGCTCGTCCGAGGAGATGAAGCTCCCCGCAGAAATCTGGCGTTTTGACACGCGGAAGGCCTCCAAGATGATCTTCACGAAAAAGGAGATCAAAGCGATCACCTTCGACCCACGCCAGGAACTCACCGATACCGACGTGGAGAACAACTTCTGGCCCCGCCGCCCCGTGAAGAGCAAATTTCAGCTCTTTAAAGACGACAAGGCCCCGAATCCGATGCGTGAGGTCACCAAGCCAGAGAAAGAGGAAGGGCAGAAGAAGGAGGCTAAGGCCAAAAAATGAGAGTGGCTGGTTCACCCGCCGGACCAGCAGCTTGTGGTGGCGATACAGGCTGCCGATCACAGCATTCCTCCATGTCCCTGAAGCTCGTCACTGAACTCAACGACACCGACCGCAAGCTGCTGCACCGCGCCATTGACGGCTTTGTGCCCGCGAAGGTCTTCGATGCGCACACGCACCTGTTTCACAGCCGTCACTTCGCGGAGGGAAAGCGACCGGTGTTTCTCGATGAGGATCGCGGCTATGGCATGGCGGACTTTCAGGCCGCGATGCAGCTTTGGATGCCGGGTCGCGAGGTCGAAGGCTTGTTCTTTGGCTATCCGAGCGCGGGAAATGATCGCGTCGGTGAAAACGCGTGGGTGCAGTCGCAGATCGATGTGAGCACGAACTCGCGTGCGCTCGTGCTCGCGGCGCCAACCGATGACCCCGCCGAAGTGCGGCGGTTGATGAGCACGGGCGTGTTCATCGGCATCAAGCCGTATCGCCTTTATGCCGATGTGCCGGACACAAAAGAAGCGGAGATTGAATCCTTCGCGCCAGAATGGATGTGGGAGGTGTGTCACGATCACGATGGCATCATGATGCTGCACATCATGCTGGCCGATGGCATCACCGATCCGCGCAATGTGGAGGCGCTTCGTCGTCTGTGCCGTCGTTACCCGCGCTGCAAACTCGTCCTCGCGCATGTGGCGAGGTCTTTTCATTATCGCCATGCTCGCGAGGGCCTGCATCACCTCGTCGATCTCGACAACGTGGTCGTGGACACTTCCGCCGTGACGCAAGCAGGAGCCTTCCGTGCCGCGATTGAGATTCTGGGGCCCAAACGCGTGCTCTGGGGCAGCGATTACATGGTCAGCGAGCTACGCGGCTCCTGCATCACGCAGGGCGATGGCTTCACCTGGATTCATCCCGAGATCACCGGCGATAAACTGACCATCTTCGGCCAGTACACGACCGTCGGCATCGAATCCCTCCTCTGCCTCCGCGAAGCCTGCGAAGACACCGGCATGACGCAGGGTGATTTGGACGACATCTTCCGCGAGAACGCGCTGCGCCTATGTAGAACGAGTTTTCCAACTCGTTCAGGCCCCCAACTCTGGGAAGAAGCCAAAACCAAAATCTCCTGCGGCACGGGCCTTCTCTCCAAACGCGCCCACCTCTTCGATCCGCAAACCTGGCCCTCCTATTTCAGCCGCGCGAAAGGCTCCGACATCTGGGACCTCGATGGGAAACGCTACACGGACTTCACCGGCGGCGTCGGAGCCATCCTGCTCGGGCATGCGGATGATGAAGTGAACGCGGCGGTGAAGCGTCGCGTGAATCTCGGCAGCTATGCCACGCTCGCCTCGCCGGATGAGGTGAAGCTCGCCGATGAACTGCTCGATCTGCATCCCTGGGCCGGCAAAGTGCGCTACGCCCGCGGTGGTGGGGAGGCGCTCGGGCTTGCAGTGCGCATTGCGCGTGCGGCCACGAGCAAAAGCGGCATCGCTTTCTGCGGCTACCATGGCTGGAGCGATTGGTATCTCGCCGCGAATCTCGGCGATGACGCCGCGCTCGACGGACACTTGCTACCCGGTTTGCAGCCACTCGGCGTGCCGCGTGAGCTGGCGGGTACGGCGGTGCCGTTTCGTTACAACGATCCCGCGTCCTTCCAAGCCGCGATGCAAAAGCTCGATGGCAAACTCGCCGCCGTGGTGATGGAGCCGATGCGCAGCGAGTTCCCACGCGATGGCTTCCTGCAAAACGTGATCGATGCCTGCCATGCCGCCGGAGCCGTCTTTGTGCTCGATGAAGTGACGAGCGGATGGCGTTTCGGCTTTCCCGGTGCCGCGCCCGTGCTCGGCATCGAGCCCGACCTCGCCGTGTATGCGAAGGCGATGAGCAACGGCTACCCCGCCGGAGCCATCGTGGGCAAAAATGAGGTCATGGAAGCCTCCAACCACAGTTTCATCTCCAGCAGCTACTGGACGGATGGCGTCGGCACGGCGGCCTCGCTGGCCTGCATTGCCAAAATGAGGCGTGAAGGTGTGCAAAAGCATGTGTGGAGCCTCGGCGAACGATTGCAGGCCGGTTTGCGTGAAGTGGCCTCGCGACATCCCGCGCTCGGTTTGAAGGTCGGAAGCATGCCGTGTTCTCCCTCGCTCGTGTTTGCCAATCCAGCCACGAAACCGCTCATGATTCGTCACATGCTCCAACGCGGCTATTTGATGTCGAGCCAGCTTTATGTGACGTGGTGCCACGACGACGAAAAAGTCGCCCGCATGCTCGCCGCGCTGGATGAATCGCTCGCTATCGTTGCTCAAACGCCACTCGAAGCGGCTCAAGGACCGCAACAAGGCTTTGCGCGACTCGTTTGACTCCCAACATGCTCATTGACTGCCACAATCACCTCGGTGCCGACCTGCTGTTTTACCTGCATGGCGATTTCCCTTACTCGCAGCAGCTCGTGCAGATGCAGCACGAGGGCGGAGCACTCGGCATCACGCACTGGGTTGCCTTTCCCTTCGTCAGCTACGCGGCGATGGACGTGACGAAATTCCGCAGCGGTGAGATCGGTTTCGGTCAGGGCGGCCTCGAAACGGTGCCATATGCGTTTGAAAACAAACGCCTGCTCGATGAGTGCCAGAAACTCTTTCCCGAGGAAGGAAAGCGCATCCTGCCCTTCGTCATGGTCGATCCGATGCGGAACACAGACGAGCAGGCGAAGGAACTGGTCAAATTGCGCGGCGACTACCGTTTCCACGGCATCAAGATCCAGAGCACCATCATTCAGTCGGACATCAAACGACTCGCGCATGAGGGAAAAGTTTTCCTCGATCTCGCTCGCGAGTGGGATGTGCCATTCATCATTCACAGCAGCGTGGCCAAAGACGACCTTTGGGCCCAGGCGCATGACATCATCGACATCGCCGAGGCGAATCCCGACATCCGCTTCTGCGCCGCGCATTCCTGCCGCTTCGACAAGGAATGCCTCGACCGCATCCAGGCGCTGCCGAATGCGTGGTTCGACAATTCTGCGCACTGCATCCACTGCGTCGGAGCCGTGGATGACCTCGACTACATCGCGCCGCGCGAGCGCCGCTTTGATAGCGACTACACCGATCCCGGCCGCGTGACAGCGGATCTGGCCGCCGCGTATCCTGATAAGTTCATCTGGGGCAGCGACTCGCCCTTCTACAGCTACGCCGCCGAGATCAGCGGCAAGGTGGTGAAGCTCATCAGCACCTACGAAAAGGAGATGGCCGCCCTCCGCGCCGCAGGCGATGAAGTCGTGCGGCGCATCACCTGCACGAACACTCTCAACTACCTCAAACTCACCGATGAAAGCATTCTCTCTTAATGGCCATGCAGCCCTCGTCACTGGTTCTTCGCAGGGCATCGGCCTGGCGATGGCGCACAGCCTGCATGATGCTGGAGCGCGTGTGGTTTGCCACGGGCTCACGGACAGGCCGGCCTGCTTTCCCGCATGGGCCGCCTACGTGCCGGGCGACCTGTGCGCCCCGGACGCGCCGTCTTCCGTCGTGGACGCCGCCTTCGCGCTCGAGCCTGCTCTCGACACCCTCATCTGCAATGCGGGCAGCTTTTTTGATGTGCCCTTCCTCGAGATGACCCGTGAGCGCTGGGACAAGACGATGCAGGTCAACCAAGCTTCGGCATTCTTCACCGCGCAGGCGTTTGCGAAGCGGCTGGTGGCTGAAAAGCGCGGCGGCAGCATCGTGATTACCTGCTCGACAAATGGCTTTCAGGCGGAGCTGGACTCATGTGCTTATGATGCGAGCAAAGGAGCGCTTGTGATGCTCACGAGGTCGCTCGCGGTGTCGCTCGCCGATCATGGCATCCGCGTGAACGGCGTCGCACCCGGCCTGATCAGCACGCCACTCACAGCGAGGGTGGTGGAGTCGGAGGACCGCTCATTGCTGGATCACTACGAGAAAAAAATCCTGCTCAAACGGGTCGGGGCACCCGAGGATGTCGCGGGCGCGGTGACCTTTCTGTGCTCACCCGCCTCGAGCTACATCACTGGCGAGATCATCATCATTGATGGCGGGCTGACCGTTTGCCAGATCGGCCGGATGTGATCCGGCTGATAAATGGCCTACTCAATCGTTGAAGAAGTGGCGGCCCGTCTGGCCGGCCTCGGTTTTGTTGTCCACTTCCCAGTAGACGTCCTCGAAAATGGTCTCCGGCTCAGGATAGGGACTGTTCTTAGCAAAATCAGCGGATTCCTCCGCTTCTTTTTGAGCCTCCTTGTCGATCTTCTTCAGATCCTCCTCCGTAGCGATGCCTTCGTTGATCAGGTTACGCTTCCAGACTTGGATCGGGTCGTGGTCGTTTTGGAACTTCTCGACCTCCTCCTTGGTGCGGTATTTGAACTTGTTCGCGTCGGCCACGGAATGGCCTTCCCAGCGGTAGGTGGCGATTTCGAGGATGCTCGGCTTCGATTCGTTGTGCGCACGCTCGATGGCTTTGCCCA